>JASHUR010000025.1 GCA_030039895.1 Acidobacteriaceae bacterium
CGTCACCTTCATCATTCACGCCGCGGTCGTCTGGCACGACTGCTGGTACATGATGATCGCCTGCGCCATCGGCGGATACACCGGCGCCCGCAACAGCCGCCGCGTCAGTGACAAGGTCCTCCGCCCCATCATCATCGTCTTCGGATTCTCGCTCGCCATTTACTTCTTCACCCATCGCCATATCTTCTAGCCAGTGCGTTTTATGAATAGGGCTTTGTATCGGGGCCTTGTATCAGGGCACGGCTTCAGCCGTGCCGCAAGGGCCACAATTTACAGGGGGCTTTAGCCCCTGAGACATGCCGGACAATGGTTGAGGTCAACGCCAGTGCGCGCCTTGCCGATCTGCGGGACAATAATAGAAAGGGTCTATGAGCCACGAAGGCATCCGTTTCGTTACCAAAGAAGAGCTTGAGCGCGAGCAACAGGAAGACCGCGAGCTTCCCCTCGACGCGCGCCAGCCCGTCAAGGTCCACGTGCACAAATCCGAAGGCACTGGCCTCGAAATCGATTGGAAGGACGGTCACCACAGCGTCTGGAGCTTCGCCTGGCTCCGCTACGCCTGCCCCTGCGCCACCTGCGACGCCGAACGCGAGCAGTCCGGCCGCCCCATCGGCGAGCCGCCGCCGAAAGAACAAACCCTCCTGCCCATGTATCAGCCGCCGCCCCGCCCCAACTCCGTCAGCCCCGTCGGAAACTACGCCCTCACCTTCGCCTGGAACGACGGCCACAAATCCGGAATCTACTCCTGGGACTTCCTTCGTCGCCACTGCCAGTGCGACGAATGCAAAACGAGCTAAACCCTCTCACTTCACCAACTCATCCAGCCTCTTGTCGTGCGGCGGAACCTCCGCCCGCACGCCCCACTCCCGCTCTACAATCGCCAGGGCTTCATCCACATCGCGCGCCACCAGTGTCAAGTCGCGGTCTTTCTGCTTCAGAAACCCCTCGCTCACGCACTTGTCCAGAAATTCCAGTAACCCGCCATAAAATCCGCCGACATTCACCAGCACGCTCGGCTTCGCGTGGATCCGCAGCTTCGCCCACGTCACAATCTCGATAAACTCATCCAGCGTCCCATAACCGCCCGGCAGCGCCACAAACGCATCTGCGCGCTCTGCCTGCAACGCCTTGCGCTCATGCATCGTCCGCACTACATGCAACTCTGTCAGCTTCTGGTGGCCGATCTCGCGGTCCATCAGCACATCCGGAATCACGCCCACCACCGCGCCCCCAGCTTTCAATGCTCCAGCGGCCACCGCGCCCATCGCGCCCACGGTCGCGCCGCCATACACTACGCCGTATCCACGCCCGGCAATCTTCTGCCCCATCTCTCGCGCCGCCGCCAGATACTCCGCTTTCGCGCCATCCATCGACGCGCAGAACACCGCAATCCACTTCTTCTGCTTGTCCGCCATCACAGAACCAGTCTAATGGGCGATTAAAAAAATCGGCCATTAGAGGCTATTAAAATAGGAAGAGAGATCCCCATTGCAGCATTTACTCGACCAACTCAATCCCCAGCAGCGCGCCGCCGTCGAGGCCGTCGACGGCCCCGTGCTCATCCTTGCCGGAGCCGGTTCCGGCAAGACCCGCGTCATCACGCACCGCATCGCCTGGCTCATTCAGGAGCGCGGCGTCGCGCCCGACTCCATTCTCGCCGTCACCTTCACCAACAAGGCTGCCGCAGAGATGGCCGAGCGCGTCGAAAAGCTCATCGGACACACCACTCTCGCCAAGCCCGTTGTCGCCACCTTCCACTCCTTCTGCGTGCGCATACTGCGCCGCGACATAGAAGCCCTGCGCGTCAACAACGAAGGACTCACGCGCACCTTCGCCATCTACGACGAGGCCGACCAGCAGGCCGTCGTCAAGGCCGCCATGCGCCGCATGGGCCTCGACGACAAACAACTCACCCCGCGCACCGTGCTCTCCAAAATCTCCTGGGCCAAAAACCACATGATCGACCCCCAGGAGTACTACCTCAGTTCTTCCGACCCAACCAGCGAGCGCGTCGCCCACATCTACGAGGCCTATAAAAAGGACCTGCGCAAGGCCAACGCCCTCGACTTCGACGACTTGCTCCTCGAAGCCGTCCGCCTCCTCAAGTCCTCCGCCGAAGTCCGCGAGCGCTACAACCGCCGCTACCGCTATCTCCTCATCGACGAGTATCAGGACACCAACCGCCCGCAGTACGAGCTCATGAAGCTCCTTGCCGGCCCCGAAAAAAACGTCTGCGTCGTCGGCGACGAAGATCAGAGCATCTACTCCTGGCGGGGCGCCGACATCCGCAACATCCTCGAGTTCGAGAAGGACTTCCCCGGCGCGAAAACCATCCGGCTTGAGCAGAACTACCGCTCCACGCAGATCATCCTCGAAGCCGCCTCCGCCGTCGTCTCCCGCAACACGCAGCGCAAGGGCAAGGCCCTCTGGACCACGCGCCAGGGCGGCTCACTCATCGGCTATTACGAGGCCCCCGACGGCGAAAACGAAGCCCTCTTCATCGCTGACTCCATCCAGAAGTACCTCCGCACCGCTGAAAGCGAGGGCGAAGCGCCGCACGCCGCCGTCCTCTATCGCACCAACTCGCAGTCGCGCCTCATTGAAGAAGCCATGCGTCGCTACGGCATCAAGTACACCATGGTCGGCGGCTTCTCCTTCTACGAGCGCGCCGAAATCAAGGACCTGCTCAGCTATCTCAAGCTCGTCCAGAACCCGCACGACTCCATCGCCCTCCAGCGCGTCATCAACACGCCCGCGCGCGGCATTGGCAAAACCACCGTCGAAACCCTCGAACGTATCGCACTAGAAACCGGCTCCAGCACCTGGACTGCAATTGGCCGCGCCCTTCGCGAAAAACTGCTGCCCTCGCGCGCCCTCGTCGCCCTCGACGGCTTCACGCGCATCATCGATGACGCCCGCGCCATGCTCGCCCCCGGCTTTGCCGACAAGCTCGCCGCCGACATCGCATCCGAAACCCTCGAACCCGAAACCGACACCAGCTTCGACGTGGCCGTCACCGCTGACAGCTCTGATGACACCAGCTTCGCCTTCGGCGACGCCGCGCAGCACACTCTCCCGCTGGTCCACAATGAATCCGAGAGCGACCAGCCCCTCGACGCAACCGCCTTCAATCCCTTCACCGACGAACCACCCGTCCCGCACGCCGCGTCCCAAACTACCGAACCAGAATCGTCCGAATCCGTCTCCGGCTTCCGCAAGCCCGGCGACGCCGCGACTCTGCCCGAGCTCATCAAGTTCCTCATCGACCGCACCGGATACATCCGCTCGCTCGAAGTGGAAGGCACTCCTGAAGCCTTCTCGCGCATTGAGAACCTCAAGGAACTCGCCAACGCTGCGCAGGACGCCGAAGAACGCGGCGAAACCCTCGCCGAATTCCTCGATCACGCCGCGCTCGTCAGCGATACCGACCAATACAACGCTGACGCTCGCGTCACCCTCATGACGCTCCACTCCGCCAAGGGCCTCGAATTCCCCTATGTTGTCCTTGCCGGAATGGAAGAAGGCCTCTTTCCGCACTCGCGCACACTCAACGATCCCAATCAGATGGAAGAGGAACGCCGCCTCTGCTACGTCGGGCTCACCCGCGCCATGAACGCCCTCATCGTCACGCGCGCCCGCTACCGCCGCCGCTACGGCAACGACTCACCTGAGGCCAGCCTTCCCTCACGCTTCCTCGAAGAGATCCCCGCTCACCTGCTCGAACCCGTCGGCGGCTCCACCTCCGTCTCTTCCTATCGAGACGCATACGGCGCCAGCTACGGACACACGGAAGACCGCTCCACCCGCCACTACAGCTACGAAGACGAAGACCAGAGGTCTACATGGCAGCAGCAGCAGTCCCGTACATCGCGCTCCGCGCGGTCCGCCAAGTCGCCTGACTCCATCGACAACATTGCCCGCTTCTTCTCCTCACGCGGAGCATCCGCCCCGAAATCGCGCCCAAAGCTCGACATTCCCTCTCCCACCGGTTCCACCGGGATCAAGAGCGGCCAGCGCGTTCGGCATCCAAAATACGGCGAAGGCATCGTCTTCCGCCGCGAAGGCGATGGGGACGACGCGAAGATTACGGTACAATTTTCAAAGTTCGGAGTGAAAAAGCTGGTGGAAAAATTCGCCCAGCTTGAGCGGCTTTAATCCGCAATCCCACTCCACGACAGTTTCAGAAACAGACATAGATAAGGATACGAATGGCAAACACAAAGTCGATCACTGACAAGGCAGAACGTAAAAAGGTAAAGCGCGCCGCGCGCAAAAAGGCTGCGCCCAAGGCCCCCCGCACCGCGCCTCGCGGCTCCAACAAAAAGAAGGTCAAAAAGCTCGCCCGCGGCCAGAGCAAGCGCTAAGTCTCGCGAAAAGTGAAAGCGGCCAGCGCAGTTTTTCCTCGCTGGTCGCGTCTCATTCCAAGTACACTCCCCTTATCAAAGAAACTGAGGAGCCGGACTCTGCCACGCCAGGCATTTTGCTGTAAATCTATCGACAAGCTCATTGCCGAGTCGGAAGAGCCCGAGCACAGGCTCCGCAAAACCCTCGGTCCGGTCTCGCTTACCGCGCTCGGCATCGGCGCTGTCATCGGCTCCGGCATTTTTACCGTCATCGGCACAGCCATCGCCGGCGAAACCTTCGACACCTCATCCATCCTCAACACCCCGCTACTCGACTACATCGTTCACCACACCGCGCTGGCCGGCCGCCCCGGAGCAGGCCCAGCGCTGGCTGTCTCTCTTGTGCTCGTCGCCATCGTCTGCGCCTTCACCGGACTCTGCTACGCCGAGCTGGCCTCCATGATCCCCATCGCCGGCTCCGCCTACACCTATACCTACGCCACCATGGGCGAGCTCATTGCCTGGATCATCGGCTGGGACCTCATCCTCGAATACGCCGTCTCCAACATGGCCGTCTCCGTCGGCTTTGCCGAGCACACCGTGGACTTCAT
>JASHUR010000240.1 GCA_030039895.1 Acidobacteriaceae bacterium
GGTATGAGCGGCGAGGCAATAGAGAAGACCGGAGCTCCGCGGGATACGGGTGCTGGGCCGGACCTGACGCGCTTTACTTCGGCCAGAGTTTCGCTGGGGCAGGCAGGACCGTCGATTCCAATGCACGAGCAATTACGGTTCCAGCTCGATCAAGCGCTGGCTCGTGATGCCGTTCATACGCGGGTGGACGTTGCGGCGCTCATGCGGGGGCTGCAGCAGAGAGGAAGGGCGTGCATTGCATTGCGAAGCGCGGCAACAGCTCCGGAATTGAACGACCGCAGGCTGTACCTGCGCAGGCCTGACCTGGGGCGAAAACTGGATGCGCGGTCGACGGAGGCAATGAGAGAGTTTGCGGCTGGGCCGGCAGGGAATCCGGATTCGGTTGTTGTGATCGCGGATGGCTTGTCCGCACTGGCCGTGGAGCGACACGCACTGCCATTGCTGGATGCGATGGGTGTCGAGGAGCCGCGGACACGGGATGCGGCTCCGGTGTGCGTGGTGAGCGATGGGCGCGTTGCTGTTGGAGATGAGATTGGCCTGGCTCTGCGCGCTAAGCTGGCTGTGGTGCTGATTGGAGAGCGTCCGGGACTGAGCTCGCCGGATTCGCTGGGGATTTATCTGACATGGGACCCACGGCCGGGACGGACAGATGCAGAACGAAACTGCATCTCAAACATTCACGGCGCAGGACTGAGTTATCGCGATGCGGCGCGCAGGCTCGCTTACTACATGAAAGAGGCAAGGCGGCTGAAGATGACAGGCGTGATGCTTAAGGAGCGTTCTGACAAGACGCCACCGGAGTTGACCGAGGGTGCGGCTTCAGACGCCGACGACTGAGCTTCGGCGTTCGAGCAGGACCACGTCGCGCCAGCGGCTGTTCATTTGGCCTAGACGTTCGCGAGTGCCGACGACGCGGAACCCGGCCCTGGCGTGGAGGGCGAGGCTGGAGGCGTTTTCAGGGAAGATGCCCGCCTGGAGGGTCCAGATGCCGGCAGCTTCGGACTCTGTGATGAGGGCGCCGAGGAGAGTGGCGCCAACGCCCTGTCTTTGGGCAGATTCCGCGACGTAGACGCTGACTTCGGCGACTCCGGCGTACACGCAGCGGCTGGAAACAGAAGTGAGGGCGGCCCAGCCAATTACCTGATTGCCGCGGAGGGCGACGAATCGGCAGTTGGGCAGATGCCCCTTGTGCCACTCCGGCCACTCGGGCGCAGACTGCTGGAAAGTCGCGTTGCCGGTGGCGATGCCTTCAAGGTAGATGGCGCGCACGGCATCCCAGTGTTCGGCGGTGAGCGGGACGATGGACACCAGAGGGGGTCGCATGGGCGCAATAATAGCCGAAAATACAGGCTGGAAGAGAAGCCCAATTTGAGTGTAAGGTGTATATCTCAAGGCTGGTATACGGCATCCCAATGCCGAACGGCTGTAGAAAGTGAGGTTGCACTTGAAACCTACTCTGTTTGCCGGAATTGTCTTGATCCTGATTGGGGTTCTTGGGATCTTAGCGAACAGCTTTACATCCATGACTGCGGACAAGCCTGCGGATGCGAGGTCAACGCAATTATCACAGACTCAGACAAGGCCATTCCCAACGAAGCAACTCCTGAGCTCGGTTATTCTGCTGGGCGGCGTTGGCCTTGTTGTTGTGAGCCTTAAGGGGAAGTAATCCGGGCACTCGTTTGATACCCGAAAATGGCCTGAAGGTGCGATTGCGAGCGTGCGATTTGCAATCCCGTATACTGAAGCTAGTTATTTCCTAATGTACCCCTTTATTCATCTTGGCAGCCTTACGATCGGGACGTTCGGCATACTGCTGTGGTTTGCCGCCGTGTGCGCGTGCTGGGCCCTGTATGCAAACTTCAAGCGTTGGAACATCGATGCTGACGCAATCAGCATTGTGGCGATTGCGACCGTCGCCGGGGTGGTCGGCGCGAAGCTGTGGCACGATCTACAGGACCCGCAAATACTGATCGCGCACCCGATCGACACGATTTTTTCACGAGCGGGCTTTGCATGGTTCGGTGGGCTGTTGCTGGGCATCGCCGCGCTGCTGTGGCAGGGCCGGACCTACGGGATCGGCAAGCTGCGCATGCTCGACCTGTGCACGGTGTCGGCCTGCATTGGCTACGGCGTGGGTCGGATCGGATGCCTGGTCTCCGGCGACGGCGACTACGGCATTCCGACGAAGATGCCGTGGGGCATTGCACTTCCGCATGGACTGGTGCCGACACCTCCGGGAGTGAAAGTAGAGCCGACGCCGATTTATGAACTGATTGTGGCGCTTCTAATTGCGTGGCTGCTATGGCGTCGTGGCGCTCCGGACCGTCCAAAGCAGTTGGCACTCGGGCAACTGACGGGCGAGTATCTGGTGCTGTCCGGGTTGGCGCGGTTTCTGGTGGAGTTCATCCGGATTAACCCGAAGTTGTATTTCGGGATGAGCAACGCGCAGGTGGCCAGTGTTGGGTCAATGATTGCCGGCGCGGCTTTGATTTGGTGGGCGAAGAAGAAGGACCTGCCATCCGAGCAGCCGGTTCGCGTGGGCGCTCAATCTGGTGGAGGAAAGGAAATTCATTCACCTCACTGATGGACAGTCGCAAGACAGGCACGCTTCTCACTAAAGTGTCTTCAGATACTTTTTAGCTAATTCGAGTTCAGGGAAGAGCTGTTCTTCAGCCTGAAACTCGCGGGAATGGACGCACCGGCGTCCATTTTTCGCTTTTACGGGGTGCCGGAGGTGGAGCATTTCGTGGTACATGAGGTATTCGACCGCATAACGCGGTGTGGTACGGCGGTCGAAGACGCGGCTGATCATAATGGTGTTGTGAGCCGAGTCGTAATGGCCGAGCAGGCGGCGTGCGGAGTGTTCGCTCCAGGTGAGCAGCGGGCGGCCCATGAGTCCATGGAAGAAGCGGATGTTAAGCGAGTCGAAGATTTCGTCGAGGTCGTAGTGCTCGCCTTGTGCGGAAGAGATGCGTTTGCGGCCGCGCGCCTGGCGAATGCGCTCGCTCTGCCGGACCACGACCTCGCTGGTGGCAAAGCGGCGGTAGCGGTTGTTGAGGGCGGCGTCGATGGGCTTGCGATAGAGCTTGGCGATGAGAATGTGGGCGATGGCGCGAAGAATCGACTCGGGCGCACCCTCAAGAATGTCGGACAAATTGACCCTTACATGGCCCTCGCGAAGGCGGATGGTGGTGTTGAGGCTGGTAAAACGCCGGAAGCGGATATCGAACGTGGGCATGGTGGCGCGAGGACGCAGCGCGCGGTATTCCTGCTCAAAAATGCTGACAACTTCGGGGTGCACTAAAGACAGAGTAACGGGGAACCGGCCATGGGTATAGATGTCCCCAAGCAACGGCGGCTAAATTCATCTAGCTGTGTCTTGGCCTCAGCTGGGCCCGGTGCCGTTGGTGCCGCTCTCGTGTTTGTGAATCTTGAAGTACTTCACCTGGCTTTCGTAGAGCTGTTTGACCTGCTCATTCGTGCTCTGTGCGGAGTCGAGTGCGGTTTCGCGCGAGAAGTCATAAGTGCGGTCGGGTGCGGCCTCTTTCAGAATCGGGGGCCATTTCGCGGCGGCGGCGACGAGGTCTTTCAAGGCTTTGCGCATGTCGGCGTGGGCATCATCGAAGGTGTCGAGGTTGTCCTGCAGCTCGTCGGAGAGTTGTGTGAATTCCTGGTACTTGGCGCGCAACTCGGCCTTCAGGTCCATCTCCTGAGGATCGGGGCCAATGGCCTTGATAGCGTCGATGCGCTGTTGAATGAACTTCTCGAAGAGCTTGATGCGCTGGTTGGGCTGATCGCGCAGGTCGGCGACCTGGTCGGCCTCTTGCGGCGTGAGCGGGTCCCGCTCTCGCTGTGCGTGCAGCGGAAGGGCGCAGAGCAAGGGAACGGCGAGCAGCGGTACGGCCAGAATCTGAATGAAGACTCGTCGCATGGGCAGTCCACCTTTCTGCTTACGATTGCAATGCTAACGCTGCAAGGGGTGGGATGTCTCCCGGGGTATCGGCCGGCAGGTGCTATTTCGCGTACTTGCCCTTGCTGTGAGCAATGGCTGCACGGGCCTCCCGGTCGGCTTCGCGGCGACGTTCGGTTTCGCGCTTGTCCCAGTCCTGTTTGCCTTTGGCCAGGGCCAGCTCGCACTTTACCTTGCCACGCCGGAAGTAGAGGCGAGTGGGGATGAGCGTATGGCCCTTGATCTGCGTCTGTGAGGTTAGTTTGCGGATCTCCTCCTGATGCAGAAGGAGTTTCCGCGTTCGGAGCGCCTCGTGATTGCTGGAATTACCGTGGGAATAAGGCCCGATGTGGGCGTTAAGCAGGAAAGCCTCGCCGTCTTTGATGATGCCGTAGGAGTCTTTGAGATTGGCCTTGCCCTCGCGAATGGACTTGACCTCCGTACCGCGCAGGGCCACACCGGCCTCAAAACGGTCGAGGAGGAAGTAGTTGTGGCCGGCTGCCCGGTTAACCGCGGCATCGCGCTCGCCGGCGGCGACTGGGTCGCGCGGCTTGTTTTTCTGGGGAGCCTGAACGTTGGAATGTGTAGCCTGGCGGGGCATAGCAGGAGGTCCGATCTTCAATGCTAGCACGCGGAGACGGGCGGCCGGAGCAACGCGATACTGCTATACTCAACCTGCGTCAGAGCGCGTGCCAGAGTGCGTGGAGATCACGGCTGATGGCCAGGTTACGGACGCTTCCAACACCATCCTGCCGGAGTTTCATGAAAAACCGCATTCTGAAGTGGGCGGCCACCACGGCCATGATCGTTGCGATCGGCCTTCTACTTTTCAGTTTGCCCCCCGGCGTCCTGGCCAAGGGGCAGTCTGCAAAAAAGCTCTTCAAAGAGGGACAGGCCGCCGAGGCGCGGAACGATATTGAGACGGCCTACGAGGACTACTACCAGGCATACCAGAAGAAGCCCTCGGACCTCCGCTATAAGACGGCGTATGAGCGGGTACGGTTCGACGCCGCATCGCTGCATGTGAGCCGCGGCGAGACGCTGCGCAGCCAGGGCGATATGACTGGAGCCGTAACGGAGTTCCTGCGTGCGTTGCAGATCGACCCGAGCAATGAGCTGGCCAGGCAGGAAATTCGAATAACCCAGCAGGCCCAGCAGCACAAGTCCGTCCAGCTGCAGAATGAGGAGACTCCGATTCCGCCCGCGGAACAGCGCGAGATGGGAGAGATGGGTGGCCCCATTCAACTGAAACCCCTCTCGAACGAGCCTTTGACGCTGCACATGGTTGAGGACAGCAAGATCGTCTACCAGACGGTAGGCAAAGCGGCAGGCATCAATGTGCTGTTCGACCCGGACTATACGTCGAAGCGTATTCAGGTGGACCTCGCGAATACGGATTTGTACGACGCGCTGCGGATCATCGGAGTGGTATCGGACACCTTTTGGCAGGCGATTACGCCGAACACGATTTTTGTGGCGCAGGACAACCGGATGAAACGGACTGAGCTCGAGCAACAGGCCGTCCAGACGTTCTACCTGACCAATGTTTCGGAGCAGAATGACTTCACCGACATTCAGACTGCATTGCGGAACATGTTCCAGACGGCGAGGATCTACGGGGTCGCCAGTCAGAATGCGATTATCATGCGCGGGACTCCGGATGAGCTGCTGCTGGCGCAGAAGCTGATCGATGATCTGGACAAGCCGAAACCTGAGGTAGTACTCGACATAGCGGTGCTGGAGGTAAGCCGGAATTACGAGCGTACGATAGGTATTCAGCTTCCGCAGACCGCGAGTGTGGCGTTCCAGGCCTCGAACTATAACCAGAGCAGTTCCAGCTCTTCTTCAAGCAGTTCGACTACGACTACTACGTCGTCGAGCAACGGCCTTACGCTGAACAATCTTGCCCATTTGAACGCAACGAATTTTGCGGTAACGATTGGACAGGCCCAGGCCAACCTGCTGCTCACGGATTCGTCGACCAAAATTTTGCAAGACCCGAAGATCAGGGTTGTGGACGGGCAGGAGGCATCACTCAAGATCGGCGAGAGGATTCCGATTGCTACGGGGTCGTACCAGACGGGCGCTGCTACGGCAATTGTGAGCTCGCTGGTGAACACGCAATTCCAGTATCTGGACGTAGGCGTGAACATCAAGGTAAAGCCAACGATCCACTATGACGGCGATGTGACCCTGAAGCTCGATATCGGAGTGTCGTCCCAGAATGGCTCGACGAGTATTGGCGGAATTACTGAGCCGATTATTACGCAGCGTACGGTCAGCCAGACCGTTCGTCTAAGGAATGGAGAGGCGAATATCCTGGGCGGCATTTTGCAGAGGCAGACGAGCGAAACCGAGAGTGGAACCCCGGGGCTGGCGAATCTGCCGCTGCTGAAGTACATCTTCGGCAGTAACGATAAGACGATACAAGACGACCAGATCGTGTTTCTGCTGATTCCGCACATTGTGCGGAGGGAGATGCTGGACCCGACAAATTTGCGTGAGGTTGATACAGGCACGGTGAATGACTTTGTGCTTCGCCATCTGAATTACGCCACCGCAAGTCCTGCAGCCACGACACAGGCGCAGCCTGCTCCGGCAGTGGCAACGCAGGCAGCCGCGCCAGTGACGGCAGCCGGTGCAGCGCAGAATGCAATGGCCGCTATGCAGCAACAGGCAGCCGAAGTGGGGGGCCCCGTGCAGTTGAATCTGGAGCCGGAGATACAGCAGGCGAAAGTAGGGTCAACCTTCCAGGTGAAGGTCGACCTGGTGGGCGGGACGGATGTCTTTTCAGTCCCGATGCAGCTGCAGTACGACCAGACAAAGCTGAGCCTGATTAATGTTGACCTGGGCGACTCGCAACCCGGGGCGGGTGTAGATTTCCTCGGCAAGGACGGACAGGCGGTTGCGCTGGTGCACCGTGATTCGGGTGATGGTAACGTAGCGATCTCTGCGTCCCGGCCGCCTGGCGCGCATGGCGTAAGCGGATCGGGAACAGTGTGCGTGCTGACGTTCAAAGCGACGGCGCCGGGGCCCGCTGCAGTGGTAATCACGCGGCCCGTGGTGCGCAACAGCGCGCAGCAGGCGGTCCCGGCAATGGGGTCGCGGGCGATCGTGCAGATACAGCCGTAAGCTGCGCTGTGGTCAGGCCCTGAAGGCAGCAAATGAAGATGCGGTTAAAATTCGGGCGCGAAGACGGGCTTACTCTGGTTGAGCTGATCGTGACGGTGGCGATTCTGTCGATACTGGCAACAGCTGCGGTGCCAGTGGCACGCTTTGAAGTAAAGCGCGAAAAAGAGCAGGAGCTGCGCTACGACCTGTGGGAGATGCGAAGCGCCATTGATGCCTACAAAGATGCGGCAGACCGTGGGGCATTCCAGACAAAGGTGGACAGCATGGGCTATCCACCCGACCTGCAGACACTGGTGAATGGTGTGGATGTTCACGGCAAGACGGTGCGGTTTCTGCGGAAGATTCCTGTAGACCCGATGACCGGGAATGCGGACTGGGGCCTGCGGTCAAATCAGGACGATCCGGATAGCGACTCCTGGGGCGGGCAGAATGTCTTCGACGTGTATTCAAAGTCGAACGGTACGGCGCTGGACGGAACGAAGTACAAGGACTGGTAGACGTGCATCTGAGACACATATCGGTGCGACAGGGTTTGAAGCAGGAATCCGGCTTCACGCTGATTGAGCTCGTCGTCGTGATGGCGATCATCGCGATTCTGGCTTCACTGGCTGTTCCAGTCTTCACCGCGCAGATCAAGAAGGCGCGAGAAGCCGTTTTACAGGAGGATCTCCATGTGATGCGGAACGCGATCGACGCCTACACGATGGACAAGGGCAAGGCGCCGCAGTCACTGGATGACCTGGTGCAGGCGGGTTATCTGAGGACGATTCCGGTCGATCCGATGACGCACTCAAGCGACACATGGGTCACGGACACGAGCGATACCTACGAGAGCGTAGACGAGAGTGAGCCCGGCATTGATGACGTCCATAGCGGGTCACAGGATGTAGGCACGAATGGCAAGATGTATTCGACCTGGTGAAAAGCGCGCGGCAATTTTGCTACCCAGTCAGAAAACTAGCTTAGCCCGAGTCGCCGCCCGATGGAGCGGCGATTTTCTTTGTTTTAGAGTTAGGGCATGACTCCGAGTTTCGGGCTTCAGTTGGATCTCCCCAAGATCGACAAAGTGTACGAGTGCTTTGCGGCGCTTGAGACAGTCCATGCGAACCAGGGCGGCCTGCTGCTCTTGTACGGCAGCCTGGATGCTCCAGGCATTGCAGCGGCGATGGCTGCGAATGTGGCCGGTGTGGCATCGCTTGGGCTTGAGCCGGACGCGGCTGTTGCCAAGCTGGCGCTGCGTGCCGGAGTTTGCGACTTCGTAGTGAATTCTTTGGACGAGGGACTGCGGATTTTGAAGAACGAAGTCCGTCAGCACAGGGCCGCGTCCGTGGTGGTGACAGAAGCGGCGGAAGTAGCGCTCCCGGAGATTGTGGCGCGGGGCGTGCAGCCGGACATTTCTACGCTGGCCGTGCCGGAACTGATCGAGCGCGGGACAAGAATGTTGCGGGCCGGCGCTCGTAGCGAGACTGGTGGGACGTGGGCGGTGACTTGGAGCGTGCAGCATGAACCAATGCGATGGCTGCCGAAACTGGACGTGCTGGCTGCGAAATCAATCGGCAAAATCGACACGATTCCGGATGGGCGTGTTCGCTGGCTGGAGGCAGCGCCGCGTTACCTGGGGCGGATGTTTGCAGGGCAGCGGTATCTGCGAATGACTGATGCGGAGGCGGACCGCTTTGTCCGGACCTTCGAGGCTGCGGTGAGTTCGGGCGAGATCGGGGTTGCGGTATCGGTGACACGCGATGGCAAGTTAATGGTGTTTGAGACTTAGGACTGCTCGGCCGCGGCTTCGATGGCGGTCCAGAGGTCTTTGATCCCCGCCGATGTTTTTGCCGAGCACAATACGATCTGTTCAACCTGAAGCCCTTTTTTAAGCGCGATCTCTGCCTTCGTGCGGCCATTGCCGGAGAGCTTGTCAGCCTTAGTCGCAACCACAATCAGGTTGCGGCCGGTGTGTTTGAGAAATTCGATGAGCTGAATGTCTGACTGCTGGGGCGGGATGTTGCTGTCGACAAGGCACAGACACAGTGTGAGCGTAGGCCGCTCAGTCAGATAGGGTTCGATGAACTTAGGCCATTCGGCCGAGATGGATTTGGAAATTTTGGCAAAGCCATATCCGGGCAGATCGGCGAAATACATTTGTGGCTGCTGGCGTTGCGGAGTATTGGTAATCGAGAAGAAATTGATGGCGCGGGTACGGCCGGGAGTGGACGAGACCTTTGCCTGTTTTGAACCGAGAAGGGCATTGAGCAGGCTGGATTTGCCGACATTGGAACGGCCGAGGAAGGCAATCTCCGGAATAGACGGCGCGGGAAACTGCGCCGGCGAGTGGGCGGAGATCACGAATTTTGAGTAAACGCGCAAGGTTTAGTATACGGGGCGACACGAGAGATTCTCTTTGCAGCGGGCGTGCCACACAGCAACCGTATACTGGCGTTGAGTTGCCGGTTTCGGACGGGAAAGGTTCTTGCTATGAAGAAAAAGGCGTTGGTCTCGTGGAGCAGCGGGAAAGATTCGGCGTGGACGCTGCACGTTATGCGCCAGGCTGATGAGTATGAGATTGCCGGGCTGCTGACAACGATCAATGCAAAATTCGACCGCGTTGCCATGCACGGAACGCGACGTACATTGCTCGAAGCACAGGCCGAGGCTGCTGGGCTGCCATTGCGTACCATTCCGTTGCCCTGGCCCTGCTCGAATGAGCAATATGAGGCCGCGATGCGCAAGGCGTGCGCACAGGCCGTTGCTGACGGGATTGAAGTGATCGCGTTCGGAGACCTTTTTCTCGAAGACGTGCGGCGCTATCGCGAGGAAAAGCTGGCAGGCACGGGGCTGACTCCGGTCTTTCCGATATGGGGGTTGCCGACGAACGCGCTGGTGCGGGAGATGATTGCGAGCGGGCTGCGGGCGCGCATTGTTTGCGTGGATCCGAGAAAGCTGCCGCGGGAGTTTGCGGGCAAAGATCTGGACGAGGGGATTCTTAATGCCATGCCTGCTGAGGTTGACCGGTGCGCGGAGCGAGGCGAATTCCACACTGCGGCCTATGCCGGGCCGATGTTTCGCTATGCGATTCCGGTCGAGAGCGGGGAAATTGTAGAGCGGGACGGATTTGTGTTTGCAGATGTGAAAGTGGCCGATTAGGTGGGGTGCTCGTCGGGATGCATTCGATGACTCAGAAAGCGGGGCTTTGAACGAGACCACCTGTTGCTATCTCAGAACTTACCTGAGAGGCAAGTTACGGAAGTATGGAAATATTGATTCTCCCAGGCATGAATTGCAGGGTTCGGGGTTAGATTCAAGTCAATCTGAGCCGCAATTCCTGCGGCATGAGTCTGGGGGAAGAGCGATGGATCTGGGTCGAAGAGGGCGTTGCCTGGCGTTTGCATTGGCGCTGTTGATGATTGGGGTGATGAGTCCCGGTTCGCTGCGTGCGCAGGGGGCGCGGGATGCAGCTGCCGCCGCGCAATCGCAGAGCGGAACAAAGCCGGTTCAGCAGCAGAAGACCTCCGAAGAGAACGGCGCAGGGAGGAAGACTTCGCGGCGGTATCAGGAGATGGTTGCGCGGAAGCCGCCATCACCCGGAATGGTGTGGGTGAATACGACTTCGAAGGTCTATCACAAGCCCGGTTCGAGGTGGTATGGAAGAACCAGAGAAGGCAAGTGGATGACGGAGGCTGATGCTCAGAAGGCCGGCTACAAGGCGGGCAGGAACTAGACCCGATTGAAGCTAATTGCCCGCCAGGCGGCCACGCCGCCGGGAGTTCGGTAATTCTCTCTCTACCATTTACACTGGTAATTGAGGAAATTGCGTTGATCGGTGGCACTTTAGCTAAAGTATTTGGAACCAGCAACGAGCGGGCGGTCAAACGCCTTCTACCCAGGGTACGCGTCATAGGAGAGCTGGAGCCGCAGATGCGGGCGCTCTCAGACGAGCAATTGCAGGCGAAGACGAATGAGTTTCGCGCACGCGTTGCCGCAGCCATCGAAGGCATTCAGGACGAAAAAGCGCGGGAAGAGGTGGAAAAAGAGGTCCTGGACGAGATTCTGCCCGAGGCTTTCGCCGTGGTGCGCGAGGCTGGCCGGCGCATCCTGAATATGCGCCACTTTGATGTGCAGTTGATTGGCGGAATGGTGCTGCACCAGGGCAAGATTGCAGAAATGAAAACCGGCGAAGGCAAGACGCTGGTGGCGACTCTGCCGGTTTTTTTGAATGCGCTGGCGGGACACGGCGTGCACGTGGTGACGGTGAACGATTACCTGGCCAAGCGCGACGCCGAGTGGATGGGCAAGATCTACGAGTTTCTGGGCCTCAAGGTCGGCGTGATTGTCCATGACCTGAGCGATGAGCAGCGCCGCGAAGCGTACGGGGCCGATATCACATACGGAACGAACAATGAGTTCGGATTCGACTACCTGCGCGACAACATGAAGTTTGAGCTGACGGACTGCGTGCAGCGCGGGCACAGTTTCGCGATTGTGGACGAGGTGGACTCAATCCTGATTGACGAAGCGCGGACCCCACTAATTATTTCCGGCCCGACCGATCAGACGACAGATAAATATGTGCGCGTGAACCGCATTATTCCATCACTCGAAGAAGGCGAGGAGATCGAGCAGGGCGAGACGAAGATCCTTACCGGGGACTACGTCGTCGATGAGAAGCACAAGACGATTTCGGTCACTGATGAGGGTTGGGAAAAGATCGAAAAACTGCTCGGCATCGGCAATATTGCAGACGCGGAGAACTGGGACCTGAAGCACCACGTGGAAGTGGCCATCAAGGCGCATTCTCTATACAAGCGCGACGTGCAGTACGTGGTGAAAGACGGCGAGATCGTGATCGTGGATGAGTTCACCGGTCGCATGATGCCGGGGCGGCGCTGGTCGGACGGTCTGCACCAGGCGGTGGAAGCAAAAGAAGGAGTAACGGTTCGTCGCGAGGACCAGACGCTGGCGACGATTACCTTCCAGAATTACTTTCGCCTTTACAAAAAGCTGGCTGGCATGACCGGGACTGCAGAGACAGAAGCGGCTGAGTTCGACAACATCTACAAGCTGGGCATCGTGGTGATTCCCACAAACAAGCCGCTGCTGCGGAAGGAGAACCCCGATGTGGTGTACCGCACGGCCAAAGAGAAGTACTTTGCCGTGGCGGACAAGATTGCTACGCTCCACGAGAGCGGGAGCCCAGTGCTGGTAGGTACTACGTCAATTGAGAAGTCCGAGTTGCTGTCGCAGATCTTGCAGCGTAAGGGCGTGCGCCATGTGGTCCTGAACGCAAAGTTTCACGAACGCGAGGCTGAGATTGTGGCACAGGCGGGCCGGTTGGGGATGGTGACGATCGCCACCAACATGGCCGGACGCGGAACCGACATTCTGCTGGGCGGCAATCCAGACTTTGTGGCCAAGCAGGACCTGGTAAAGAAGGGCGCGGCGCGCGCGATCAGTGCGGCGGAAGGCGCTATCAACCCGATGGCTGCGCCGGGAATGCTGCGCTTCTACTACCAAGGGCAGGAATTTGAGACGACCCAGGAGAATTGGGACCGGACATACAAGATTCACGCGGATACCGCAGCGAAAGAGCACGAGGACGTGATCGATGCGGGCGGACTGCATATCATCGGTACCGAGCGGCATGAGTCCCGGCGCGTCGACAACCAGTTGCGCGGGCGCGCTGGCCGGCAAGGAGATCCCGGATCGTCGAATTTTTATCTGTCGCTTGAAGACGACCTGATGCGCATCTTCGCCAGAGAGTGGGTTTCTACGCTGCTCCAGAAGATGGGTATGGAAGAGGGTGTGCCGATTGAGTCGAAGATGATCTCAAGGCGCATCGAGAAGGCGCAGGAGCAGGTGGAGGCGCAGAACTTTGAGGCCCGTAAACACCTGCTTGAATACGACGACGTAATGAACAAGCAGCGTGAGGCGGTGTACGGGATCCGGAAGCAGTTGCTGGAAGGGCTCGACCAGAAAGAGCTGATTGTCGAAGACTACGTTGCGAATCTTTTAAGCGACATGCTGGACGAATTTACTCCGGAGAGACTGCACCCTGACCAGTGGGACATGGAGGGTTTGAAGGCGAAGCTGACTGAACAGTTCGGCTTCGACATGACAGCGGAAGGGCTGGACACTGCCCAGCTGACGCGGCACGAGCTTGGCGAGTCGCTGTTTGAGCGGCTGAAGGAGCGTTACGAGGCCAAAGAGCAGATTATTGGCGAGGCGGCCATGCGCACGCATGAACGAATGATCATGCTGAGTGTGATGGATGGGCTATGGAAGGACCATCTGCTGAACATGGACCACCTTAAGGAAGGGATCGGACTGCGCGGGTACGGGCAGAAGGACCCGCTCGTAGAGTACAAGAAAGAGTCCTTCGACATGTTTGAAGGGATGATGGAGCGGTTCCAGGAAGACACGGCGCGCTATCTGTTCCTGATGCAGATTATCGGGCCGGATGGACGGCCTGTGCAGATTCCTTCGCAGCGTCGGGCTCCGGTTCCGGTTGCTCCGCCGGTCGCCTCGGCGATCGTTGATGCCGGCGCGGGTGGAAACGGGCATCACGACGGGGTTCCGCTGTTGCATCGTGATCTGGCTCCGGAGACAACGATTGATTCAATTGAGAGGGAGTTCAGGCGCAAGAAGCAGCGTGAGCTGGAACATGCGCGCATGGCCGGAGGCGGTGAAGAGAGCCGGCAGGTGACCCAGCGCAGGGCTGGGGACAAAGTGGGAAGGAATGATCCGTGCCCTTGCGGCTCGGGCAAGAAATACAAGAAGTGCCACGGAGCAGGCGCTGAGAATAACTGAGTCCGCCGCGAGCGGAATAACGACAGACCCGGCCGCAATGGCCGGGTTTCTTTTTCTGCGGACACTTGAGCAGAGAACGAGGCGACTGAGCAAATTACGGCTCCTGCTTTTCCCCGTTTTGCCGATAAACCCAGCAGGGTAAGCGCCAATGATTGAACTTACACGCTTGAATGGGAGCGGCCTGGTTGTAAACAGCGATCTGATTCTTTTTGCGGAGGCAGCACCTGACACCCTGTTGACGATGGTGACTGGAGAGAAGCTGATCGTCACCGAAAGCCTGACGGCGGTCGCAGAGCGGGTGGCGGCCTTTCGCGCGCGCACAATCGCGGACGCGTCGCGGCTGTGTCCGGGAGGGTTGAAGATGGCTGCCGGAGCGGAGCTACCGGCCCGGGCTGCGCAAGCGGCGGCAGAAGCGGGCCTTGAAACCGAGTGCAGCGGCGTGGATGAAGAGAGCGCGAGGGTGATGCGGCGGCGGCGCAGAGCAGAGTCCTGATTCGTGAAGCATCGGGCTGCGAGGCATCGGACCAGGTGCTGTGCTGAAGACGAAACCTGAGAGGCAAGGGCGATGGATACGAGCAGTTTGCTGGGCATATTGCTGGCGCTGGCGGGAATTCTGGCGGGATTGCTGCTGGAGGGTGGTCACGTTGGCCAGATACTGCAGCCGACGGCGGCGATGATTGTCTTTGGCGGAACGATCGGCGCGGTGATGCTCCAGTATCCGCTGGCGACGGTGGTTGCGGCGGTCCGGCGGCTGGCACGGGTGTTCTTCTACCGTGCGGAAACCGGCGAAGCGGCGGTGACGCAACTGGTGAACTTTGCGAACAAGGCGCGGCGGAATGGGATTGTTTCGCTGGACGAAGATCTTGCGTCGATTGGGGACCCGTTCCTGAAGCAGGCGATCATGCTGGCCGTGGACGGCACTGAGCCGAGCGAGCTGCGCAGGATTATGGAGCTGCAGATCGATAACGAGCATGAAATAGAAGAGAAAATTCCCGCGGTGTTCGAATCTGCAGGAGGATTCTCGCCGACAATCGGAATTATCGGCGCGGTGCTGGGACTCATTCAGGTCATGCAGCACCTGGATCACATTAACGAAGTGGGGCGTGGCATTGCCGTTGCGTTCGTCGCGACCATTTACGGCGTGGCCGCGGCCAATCTGTTCTTTTTGCCGGCTGCGGGGAAACTACGACAAAGGGCACGCCAGGAGCAGGCGCTGAAGGAAATGATGGTGGAAGGCGTGGTTTCAATCCTGGAAGGGATGAATCCGAGGATTCTTGAAATCAAGCTGAGCAGCTTTTTCGGCACCACACATGAGGAGAAACAGAGGCCAGTGGAAGTAGGGAAGGACGCTGCATGAGGCGCAGGCGCAGAAGCAAGCCGCATATGAACCATGAGCGGTGGCTGGTATCGTATGCGGACTTTATTACGCTGATGTTTGCGTTCTTCGTTGTGCTGTTTGCAACGTCACAGGCGGACAAGAGAAAGCAGGCTGAGGTGTCGCAGGCGATTGATCAGGCTTTCCGGACACTGGGATTGTTTGAGCCGGCGAAGGTTGATGCTCGTGCGAAGGCGCTTGCGGTCTCAGAGGACCGGGCCGCAACTCCGGTGAACATTGTGCTGGGAAGTGAGCTGGCTGCTTCGCCAGCCGTGAAGCAGGACCTGGCGCGGTTGAAGCGCGAACTTCAGGGGAAACTGTCCAATCAGATTGCGCAGCATGTGGTTGCATTGCACATTGGGCGGGACGGATTGGTGATTTCGCTGCGGGAGGCAGGGTTCTATAACAGCGGTTCGGCTGTGCCGCACACGTCTTCTATGAAAAGCATCGATGCGATTGCAAAGATACTAAAAGCCTCGCCCTACGACATTCGGATTGAGGGCCACACGGACAATATTCCGATCCACACGAAGCAGTTTGATTCGAATTGGGAGCTCTCAACGGCCCGCGCGACCTGGCTCACGCGGCTGTTGATTGAGAAGCAGCATTTTCGCCCTGCGCGGCTTTCGGCCGCGGGGTATGCGGAATACCACCCGGTGGCGAGCAATGCGACAGCAGAGGGGCGCAGTGAGAACCGCCGGGTGGACATCATTGTCCTGCCGCATATCACATCGCCGGTTCAGGTTCCTGCGGCAGATCTTGCGGGGATTGAAAAGACTATGATGAAGAAGGATGAAGCGACCCTCAACGCCAGGCTCGGGAACGCTCGCTGACGAGCTTTACGATGCGGCTATTGAACTAGGGCGGAGGCCCGGAGGCATTGGGTGAGCGCCCGCGCTCCGGAACGTCTGCGCGCGCTATACCAGAGCCTTGCGGAGGCATATGGGCCGCAGGGATGGTGGCCTGCGAAGACTCCGTTTGAAGTAGTGGTGGGTGCATATCTTACACAGAGCACGGCCTGGACATCCGTAGAGAGATCGATAGCGAATCTTGCCGAGCGGGGATTGCTTAGCGCAGATGCTATTCGCGACTTGCCGGAGAGTGAGCTGCGAGAGCTGATTCGTCCGTCAGGATACATGACGCGGAAGGCTGCTGCGATCAAGTCATTTGTGGCATTTCTCGATGCTTACTACGATGGATCGATTGAAAATCTAGCTGACGAGGATGCAGAGATTGCCCTTGAGCGGCTGCTGGCGCTTCCCGCTGTGGGGCCGGAGACGGCAAATGCGATTCTGCTGTATGCGCTTGGGAAGCCAGCGATTGTGGTCGATGAGTACCTGCGGCGTGTGGTAACTCGTCATGGGCTGGTCGCATTGAAGGCGAAACATTGGGAGATTGAAACTCTGGGTGAGGCCGCATTTGCCAGCGAACCGCTGCGATCGCGTGTGCAACACTGCAATGAGTTCCACGCTCTGATGGTAGAGGTGGGGAAGCGCCATTGCCGTAAGATGCCATTGTGCGAAGGGTGTCCGCTCCACTGGGACCTGGCGCAGAACACCAGCGTAGAAGGTGTGAGACAGCATGGACGCAGATGACAGGGTTAGCCAGGGCTGTCGAGTCGGCGCAGTCGTGCTGGCGGCGGGCCGCTCTGCGCGGATGGGCGAGATAAAACAGCTGCTTCCGCTGGATGGGAGGATGGTGCTGGAGCGGACGCTGGCGAATGTACGAGGCAGCGCAGTGGATGAAGTGGTGTTGGTGCTGGGCCATGCGGCGGAGGAGATTCGACAGCAGCTTCCGGCTAAATTGCTGGATAACGTAACACTCGCTATGAACCAAGAATTTGCAGAGGGGATGTCCAGCTCGCTGCGCGTGGGGTTGGCGGCACTGGGTCCGCAAATGGATGCGGCGATGATTGTATTGGGTGATCAGCCACTGGTACGGCCAGAAACGATGGACCGGATTATTCAGAAGTATTCTGAGAGCAACGCCGAGATTGTGGTTCCGCATTACAGAGGAAAGCGAGGGAATCCGGTCCTGTTGGATCGGACGCTGTTTCCGGAAGCGATGACACTCGAAGGGGACACAGGGTTTCGAACACTGTTTGGACGCCATGCCGAGGGACTAGTAGCAACGGATGTGGACGATGTAGGCGTTCTGCTCGATATCGACAGCCGAGAAGACTATACGAAGTTGCTCGACCGGCTTGGTTGATTCAACTGGAAACGCCTTCGGCCTCGCACTGACGGATGAGCGCGTCGACTGAGGCATGGTCTTGAAGCTGCGCGGCGTCCTCGCGCGCATGGGTGCCGGCCTGCCCACCGCGACGCAAAGCAACCATTTGACTGATGACGCTGAGTGCGATCTCTTCTGGCGTAGTCGCGCCAAGATAGAGACCGGCAGGAGCGTAAACCCTGGCGATTTTCTCCTCTGGAATGTTGGCAGTACGGAGATAGTCAAGCACCAGGGCGGAGCGATGACGGCTGGCAATGAGGGCGATGTAGGCGGCGTTGCCTTCGAGAGCCTTTTGCAGCCAGAGATGATCACGTTTGTGCTGTGTGGCGATTACCACCCAGGTTCGAGGGCCGATAGGTGTCTCAGTGAGGTCGAAGTCTTCGGTGACGATCTTGTCGGCCTGGGGAAATGCCGTACGCTCCGCGGCCGGATCATTGACGGTAATCGCGAAGCCCATAAGGTGGCCCAGCATGCTGAGGGTCTCAGCTATGCGGCCGTGGCCCACGATGAGCAGTTCTGGCCTGGGCAGAACAGGTTCGATGAATATGTCCATGGTTCCTCCGCAGGGCATGCCCACGCCGAGTTGCTCATCGCTCATGTCGATGGTGATCATGCGAGGCTTTTCCGTCTCGATGCTCTTGAGGGCCTCGCTGCGGACTGCGCTTTCAGCACAGCCGCCACCGATCCACCCGGTGACCAGCTTTCCGAGCGAGTCGATAATGGCCTTGGAGCCCCGACGCGCGGAGGATGACCCTTCCACGCGGACGACCGTCGCGATGGCGAATGCGGACCCCGAGGAGGCAAGCTCCGCGGCCTTGCTGTAGAGTTCGTCGAACATTTCCCTCACTTCAATCCTATGCTCTGCCTGGTTTAGGCTTCAAGCATGGAGAGTTGTCTTGTATAGCGATCAGGTCAGGGACCATTACGCGAATCCTCGCAACGCGGGAAGCGTGGAGGAGCCTTCAGGCAAGGCGCTGGTGAAGAGCCCGTTCGACGGCGACACGCTTCTAATTACGTTGAGAGTGGCACAGGGGACTGTTGAAGAGGTGAAGTTCAAGTGTATGGGCTGCGCCGTTGCCATCGCATGCTCTTCCATGGCAACGGAGATGGTGAAGGGCAAGCCGGTGGATGAAGCCTACCGGATCACAGAGGAAGCCGTTGCCGAAGCCCTGGGCGGGATTCCTGAGTACAAGATGCGATGCAGCAACCTTGCACCGGCAGCGATCCGGCTGGCGATTGATGACTGGAGGAAGCGCTCTGAAGGTTGATTCAGAGCGCTCCCGTTTGGTTCAGCGAAGGCTGAAGGGAGCAGGGACAACCGAGTCCAACGCGTCGGCTTCTGCCTCAGTGAGCTGGAAGGTTGCGGCGCTGATGTCCTCTTCCAGGTGCTTTACGGACGAGGTGCCCGGAATGGGCAACATGACCGGAGACCGCCTCAGCAGCCATGCAAGTGAAATAACGATGGGAGAAACCTTGCGGGTCGCAGCGATCTTTTCAACGACCTCGTTGGCCTGGCGATTTTGTGCAAGCGGACTCCAGGGCAAGAAAGCGATGTTATTCGACTCACAATAGTTGACCAGATAGTCCCACTCGCGGTCGGCGAAGCTGTAACGGTTCTGCACAGAGACGATAGGGACGATTTTGCGGGCGCGCTCAACATGCTCGAGCGTTACGTTGGAAAGGCCGATGTGGCGGATTTTGCCCTGCTCGCGCAGGCGGGCGAGGGTTTCTATAGAGGCGTCGAAGGAGACGGCAGGATCAGGTACATGGAGCTGATATAGGTCGATGCGGTCGAGGCGCAGCCGCCGCAGGCTTCCGGAGACGGCTTCTTCAAGCTGCCGCGGGCTTGCATCGTGCAGCCATTGGCCCGGGCCGCAGCGTAGCCATCCGCCCTTGGTGGCAATGACTAGGTCTTTGGGATAAGGGTAGAGCGCTTCAGCGATGAGTTCTTCAGAGATATAGGGACCGTAGGAATCCGCCGTGTCAATAAAGTTGATCCCCAGCTCAACCGCGCGCCGCAGCGTAGCCAGAGCGCCGGCGGGGTCTTCGGGGGGGCCCCAGATTCCCTTGCCTGTAATACGCATGGCGCCGTAGCCGAGACGATATACGGTCATATCTCCGCCGATGGTGAGTGAGCCGGCCTGTGCCGCTGAAATTGGAGTAGCTGTATTTGTCATGATCCCTGGAGTCTCCTGGATGCAGGTTGCATAAATCATTGAAGGTGAATTGAGCTTGGTTTAATGTTCCAGCCTTCCAAATGGAGCTGGGCCGATATG
>JASHUR010000241.1 GCA_030039895.1 Acidobacteriaceae bacterium
CCGCCTCAATCCTGTGCACCAGCAGCGCATGTTCTGCCTCCGGAACTTCGCCTTCGCGCGTCAGCCCGCCCAGATCGTTCACGCCCTCAAACACAATCACCCAGCGCGCGCCCGCCTGCGCCAGCACATCGCGATCAAACCGCGCCAGTGCATTCGGCCCCAGCCCATCCGTCAGCAGATGGTTGCCGCCAATCCCCTCATTCAGCACGCCTATGTCCCGCGTCGGCGCATTCGCCTGCAAGCGCTCGGCAAGCACATCTGTCCAGCGGTCATTGCCGTTCGTTGTCGAGGCGTGCCCGTCCGTAATCGAATCCCCCAGCACCACCACGTCCGCCGCACCCTCCGGTGCAAGCACATCAATCCCAGACACCTCATACCAGTGGTCCACCTTCTTCGCATCCGGCAGCGTCGCGTCGGCCACATGATCTCCATGTTCGTAATACGTCGTCTCCCGCGATCCCGGATGCCCCGTTTCCCCCACCGGCGCCTTGTTCAGATAAAACGTCACCGCCACATTCTCGAGTCCCGTTACAGGCAGCTCCACCGGGTCCGACAAATACTCAGCGCCCGCTGGCACCATCACATCCGTCCTTCCTGCAAACGTCACCACCCGGTCCGTCGCCGGGTCAATCGAACCCGGCTCAATCGAACCCGGGTCAATCGAGTACGGATCAACCTTGGACTGCGCTGCCGAAACCGCCCGCGCAATATGCACCGACGCAAAGTGCAGCGGTTCTCTCCCGAAAGCATTCGACAGCCGTATCCGCACTGCCTGCCCGCCGACAGACAGATGGAAGATCTCCCGCATCGTCATGTCCGTCATATCGCTCTCTGGCAGCGCATTCGCCGGCTCTGGAACCTGCTGCGACGATGCCCAGCTTCCCACCCACACCCGGCCTTTGCCCGCTTCCTGCGCATTGACAGCAGCCGCCATCCAGCACATCGCAAGCAGTATCAGCAGGACCGCTCTCCGCATCGCTCCAACCCCATCCACACAACTATTGAGTAAATCGCTTTTCTACAAACCCGCAAGTATAGCACTGCGTTAAATTCCGCCCTTATCTACCCCACAACCCATCCCGCAACCCCACTCCATTCTGCTATCCTCACCGCGTACCCCTATCAGGAGTCTTCGCAGTTGTTCAAATGCCCACCCCTCACGGCCGTCCTGCTGGCAGCCGTCCTTCCCTTCATCGCTCTTGCGCAAAGTCAGCAGCAGCCACAGCAGCCCATGGGCGGCGGCAGCTCCACCGGCGGAGTCTACGCTCCCATCCACGACGCGGAAAATCGTCCCATCACCGCCGGAGGCTTCGTCAAGTCCGGCCCTGTCGTCTTCGTCGACGACTCCGTCAAGTCCGGTCTCGCCTCCTGGACCCACGTCATGGGCACGCCCCAGAAAAAGTACATCATTGAAGCCAACGGCTCCGGCGTCTGCCTCCTCGACTACAACAACGACGGCTGGCTCGACATCTACCTCGTCAACGGATCAACCTACGATGCCCTCACCGGCAAAACCACCCCGCCCCACGCCGCGCTCTTCCGTAACAACCACGACGGCACCTTCACCGATGTCGCCGAACAGGCCGGCGTTACCAACGACCGCTGGGGATTCGGCTGCGCCGTCGGCGACTATAACAACGACGGCTGGCCCGATATCTACGTTGCCAATTACGGCAAAAACCGCCTCTACCGCAACAACGGCAACGGAACCTTCACCGATGTTGCCGAAAAAGCCGGCGTCACGCTCGGCAACTGGTCCACTGGTCCCACCTTCGGCGACTACGATGGAGACGGCCGCCTCGACCTCTTCGTCCCCGGCTACATCCATTACGACATCAACAACCCACCCATCCCCGGCTCCAAGCAGGTCGGCTACAGCTTCTGCAACTATCGCGGCGTCTCCGTAATGTGCGGCCCGCGCGGCCTCGAGGGCGAGTCTGACCATCTCTTCCATAACAATGGAGACGGCACCTTCACGGACGTCAGTGTCAAGGCCGGTGTCAGCGATCCCAATAAGTACTACGGCTTCTCCAGCGCCTTCGTCGACCTCAATAACGACGGCAAAGTCGACCTCGTCGTCGCCGACGACTCCACCCCCAACTACCTCTACATCAACAAGGGCAACGGGACCTTCGAAGACGACAGCTACGCCTCCGGCTTCGCCCTCAATCAGGACGGCCGCGAAGTCGCCGCGATGGGCCTCGCCATCGGCGACTACGACAACGACGGCTGGGACGATCTCTACGTCTCGGACTTCTCCGATGACTACGGCGTCCTCTACCACAACGACGGCCAGGCCAACTTCTCTGACGTCAGTTACCCCATGGGCGTCGCCCAGCCCACCATCCCCTTCCTCGGATGGGGCGACGGCTTCATCGACTACGACAACGACGGCTGGAAAGACCTCTTCATCGTCAATGGACACGTCTATCCCGGCGTCGACCAGCACGACTGGGGCACCAGCTTCGCCGAGCGCCCGCTCCTCTTTCACAATGAGCACGGCAAAAAATTCGTACTCGTCCCGCCCGTCGAAGGCACCGGCCTCGCCATCGTCACGCCCGCGCGCGGCGCCGCATTCGGCGACCTGTTCAACAACGGCAAAATCGACGTCGTCATCAATCCGCTCGTCGGCCACGCCATCCTGCTGCGTAACGTCAGCGATGATCACAACCACTGGGTCGAGCTCAAACTCGTCGGAACCGGCCCCAAAACCCCGCGCGACGCCATCGGGGCCGTCGTCTACCTCACCGCCAACGGCATGCGCCAGCGCGGCGACGTCATCAGCGGCGGCAGCTACATGTCATCCAACGATCAGCGCGTCCACTTCGGCCTCGGCGCGGCAACCACCGTCGACAAGGTTGAGATCCACTGGCCCGGCGGTGATATAGAAACCGTTCATCTCCCTGCTGTCGACCGCATCTTCACCATCACGCAGAGCAAAGGCATCACCGGCGTCTTGTGCGTCGCCTGCTCCAAGAAGTAGAACCTTTGGCAAAATGCCGCTATAATTAGGGCAGATTGCCATAGAGGAGGCAACCCATGCAGGCTGCCGAAACCATTGCCCTCTCAACCCCGCGTCAGGTCTACCGGCGCATCGCGCTCAAGCTCGGCGTGCGGCCCCTCAAGTCCGACCTCGACCTTTTGCGCCTCGTCGAAAAGCGCCTGCCTGTCGATGCCGTTGAGAGCCTCTCTTCGCACGGTATCTCCGATCAGGAGATCTACTCCTACATCTCGCCTCGCCGCACCCTCGCGCATCGCCGCACCCGCAAGGAGCCTCTTACTCATGAGGAGTCGGACCGCGCCGTGCGCCTCGCCCGCATCACCTCCCTGGCGGAAGAGGTCTTTGCCAACGACACCAAGGCCGCGCGCTGGCTCCGCAAACCCAAAAAGCGTCTCGAAGGCCGGACGCCTCTCGACCTCGTACAGACCGAGGCCGGCGCACGCATCGTCGAAGACCTGCTCCTTCAGCTTGAGTTCGGATACACCGCTTGATCCTCTGGCGCATCGGCAAATACGCTTCGCTCGACGGAGCGGGCGGGCTGCTCGTCGCCGGCCGCTGGCACACAAAAGGACATCCCATCGTCTATTGCAGCCTCAACCCCGCAACCTGCCTGCTTGAGACCCTGGTCCACATCGAAATCGACGCCGAGGACCGCCCCGATCATTTTCAGTTGATGCAGATCACGGTTCCCAACCGAATCGAAGCGGAGAGCCTCGCACTCTCATCCCTGCCCCGCAACTGGGAGAAAGATCTCGCCGTCACGCAGGCCATCGGAGACAAGTGGTTGGCCTCCAAGCGTTCGCTCCTGCTCCAGGTCCCCAGCGTGCTCGCCCCCGAGACCTGGAACGTGCTCATCAACCCCATCCACAAACAGGCCCGCCTGCTCAAGGTTGCAAAAACCTACCAGCATCCCTTCGACAGCCGCCTGCTCTAAGCGCACGGCCGCTCTCCATCCCCAAGTCCCAGTCCAACACTCCTCTTGGTTCTTGGCTATCGGCTCTTGGCTTTTGGCTCTTGGCTTTTGGCTCTTGGCTATCGGCTCTTGGCTATCGGCTTTTGGCTATCGGCTATCGGCTGCCTCACCGTATATGCCACAGACTGTACAGCAGCACCGCCAGTACAATGCTGCTCACCCAGAAGTAGAGCTGGTCGCGCTCCATCAGGAACCCAACTCCCGCCAACATCACACGCACCACCGGAGTCGCAATCAGCAGCAAAAGTCCGAATTGGATAATGCTTTCCGCGTCACCATGAAGGATGCCGTGCCAGATCCCGTGCGGCGTCCGCAAATGCCGCGCAACTCCATGAAATTGGCTATACTCCGCCCTCGGTCCTGCCGGCGAATGAATCAGAAACAGCACGCCGCCAATCAGCACCACCGCTGCCGCGAGCAGGACGCCGGTCTGCAGCGTGCGCCCAACGGCGAGTTCCAGCTTTTCGTCCGTCAGCCGCATTAAATCCTCCCCGTCAAGCTATTGATAATCATTTCAATTCCCATCACCACAATCACCAGCGCAAAAACCGTCCGCAGCGTCTTCACATTCGCGTGCACCAGAATCTTCGCGCCCGTCAGCGACCCTGCCAGCACGCCCAGCATCACCGGCATCGCCAGCTCCGGCGATATGTAACCGCGGCTGAGATAAATTCCCGCGCTCGCCGCCGCCGTCACACCGATCATGAAGTTTGACGTCGTCGTCGACACCTTGAAGGGCAGCCCCATTGCCTGGTCCATCGCCAGCACCTTCACCGCGCCCGACCCGATACCCAACAATCCTGACAGCGTTCCCGCGGTAAACATCAGACCAAAGCCCGCCGGAACCCGTTGCGCGACGTACTCCTCGTCTCTGCCGTCATGCGGGTAGCTCCCCCGCAGCCGCAGCAGTCCCGCCAGCTTGCTCGTCTCCAGCGACCCCTCCTGCGTGTGCTTTCCCTTGTAGGAGGCAATGGCCGAGTAAAGCAGCACCAGCCCGAAGATGACTCCAATGGCCGCCGTCGGCACCCGCGTCGTAAGATACGCTCCAAACACCGCGCCCAGCGTTGTCGCAATCTCCAGAAACATCCCAATCCGTATGTTCGAGAACCCCTCGCGCACATACGCCGCCGCCGCGCCCGACGATGTCGCAATCACTGACACCAGCGACGCGCCAATCGCGTACCGAATATCCACGCCGAAGACCAGGGTCAGCAACGGAACAATCACCACTCCGCCGCCCAGCCCCGTCAATGCTCCCAGGAGCCCAGCCAGTAATGAACCCAGAAAAAGCAAGCCGGAAAATTCAGTTGTGTTCATGCCTTACCAGACTACAATCTCGCCGCAGCCGCTATTCACTTCATCGCAAAGAAATTTACGGCCCCGCAATAATCCGGCTAATCGCTCCTTCGCCGACCTGCTAACTTGCTGACTTGCTGACTCGCTGGCTACGGACCACCGCCACCGAATCCGGAATCAGCACCAGCCCATCCCCCGCCAGTGCAACATCCTCGCAGGACTTCAGCACCACCTCCGCGCCCATTGGCGCCGCCAGCTTCACCGTGTCCGGCCCCGCATTTACCGCGATCACAAACCGCCCGCGCCGCAGCATCAGCCAACGCGCAGCCTCATCAAACTCCACCTCGATAGTGCCGTTCACAAAATCCG
>JASHUR010000242.1 GCA_030039895.1 Acidobacteriaceae bacterium
GTCGTAAAAGCTGGACTGTGGCATTATTTCTTCTCTGATAATCCTGTCTCGGCCCCGAGCGGATAGAAGCCGGTTGCGGGCCCGCCTACGTTGAATGGAACTCCGGCGGCCGCGTTGGGCGCGGAGACCAGGCCTTTTTCCGCCATCTTGAGCGCGAGGTAGTAGCGCACCGCCTCCATCGCGCTCAGCCCAATCGCCTGAAGCGAAATTAGCTCGCGCATGCGTTCGTCCTTGGGCATGATGAGGATTTTGAGATCATTCAGCGTGATGCCGTAGGTCTTTAGGAAATCAGCGAGATGGGCCTTTACGAGCTCGCGGACCTCCTGGATGTGCTCGTTGATCTCCTCCATCTTGGTGACCTGAACGACCTGATTGATCGATTGCTCGATCGCCGGGCTGGCGTAGTCGGCCACTTCCTTGATGTCGATCCAGTGCCCGTTGAAGGGCATATGCGTAATGAGCTCAAGCGCGGCTTCCTTGGTGTCCACATGAATGTAGTAGTCGACCTGGTAGTACATCTCGGCCATCTCTTCGCTGGTGGCTACGCCTTCGCTGCGGATGAGCAACTTTGACCGGTTGACGTAGATGACCTCGTACACCCAGGGCGACGATCCGCCAAAGAAGCCCTGCGCGATGGAGCCGAGCAACGGTTTGTCGGGAGTGGTGAGGGCATATTGGCCGGTTTCATAGACGTTCAGCACTGCGCCGCGTCCTTTCAGGACACAGAAATGGTTGCTCTCAACCGTGAGCAGCGAGCCGGAAACGATGCTCTCGTCTGCGATTTTCACCGCCAAAGCCTTGGTTCCAAGCAGGTCAGTACCGTCCGCCTGCAGCGATGTAATTACCTGCCGCGCAATTGCCATTTGCCCCTCACCGAGTAGTTAGATAAATGAACCTCGCGAGCCAGAATACTCCAATCCCTGTGCCCTACCAACTCGCCTTCGACCGGTATTTCCCAAATAACCATCTTTTAATACGACGCGGCGTTCATTCCGGTTCCCGTGCGATTCAGCCGGGGAGCAGGAAACTCCCGGCGCGGTGCCGCCCAGGGCGACTGCGCATCGCAAGTTTGGTCAGGCAGGCTCTATCATGCTTAACTGGACACTAGACTTACTTCTGAAAGCGTACCGATACCACTCAGATGCCCAACTCCAGCAACGCCGTCAGCGCCTATCCGTCTACGCCGCCAAACTACAAACTTCAAAACATGCTTCTGCTGCTGGTCGCCGGCTTTGGCGGGCTTCTTTACGGGGTCGATGTAGGCATTATTGGAGGGGCGCTGCCGTACCTTGAAGCGACCTCCGGCCTGAGCGCGGGTCAGCTTTCTGTAATTGTGGCGGCGGTGCTGCTGGGTAGCGTGATTTCGACGCTCTTTGCGGGTCTGCTGGCTGACTGGATGGGCCGCAAGCCGCTGATGACGGTAAGTGGCATCATGTTCGTTCTCAGCATCCCGATCATTGCGCTTTCGCACGGATACGGACCATTGTTTTTCGGACGCCTGCTGCAAGGCATTAGCGGCGGACTGATCGGCATTGTTGTTCCGCTCTATCTCGCGGAGTGCCTGGGTTCATCGGTTCGAGGCAAGGGAACGGGAGTTTTCCAATGGCTGCTGACCCTCGGCATCGTGGTGGCTGCGTTTATCGGAATTTATTACAGCTATCGCGTTGAAGCGATTGAGCGCATTGCCGACCCCTCGGTGATCTTTCACTTCAAAGATCAGGCATGGCGGCGCATCTTCTGGGTATCGCTTCCACCCGGCTTGCTCTTTGTGCTCGGCACGTTTTTCGTTGCCGAGTCGCCGCGCTGGCTTTTCCGGCGCGGCAAACTGGAACGTGCCCGCATAGCGCTTCTGCGCACACGCACTCCTGAGGAAACCGAGCTTGCGCTAAACGAGATGCATGAGGTGGCCAATGCGGCCAAGACGCAGACTGCGTCAGGCAAGATTCGGGACTCGCTGTTGCAGCGGAAATATGTTTATCCGTTTCTGCTGGCCTGCGTGATTCTGGCCTGCAATACGGCAACCGGCGTAAATTCCGTAATCGGCTATAACACCAATATCCTGATTCAGAGCGGATTGACCGATCTTCAGTCGCACTGGGGCTATGTGATCTTCACGGTCGTCAACTTTCTGTTGACCATTGGCGGTGTGACTCTGGTCGATAAAAAGGGGCGCAAGTTCCTGCTCATTCTGGGAACCTCAGGAATCATCCTGTCCATGCTTACTGTCGGCGTTCTTTTCCGGCAGACCGAAAAGCAGAATGTGGATTGCGGAGCGGCGATCCAGTCCATGGTCAAGCCCAATCAAACGCTCGATCTGCAGTTCACGCCAGAAATGGCAAAACAGCTGCTGGCAGATAGCGGCAACCACTCGATTGATCCTGCCAAAGCATCGTTCGCGGTGATTTATTCCTATGGCGGATTTACGGGAGCGACCACCTTTGTGCGCTCTGACAATACGACTGCGGCCCCCATACACGTCACACGCGAACTTGGGGTCCCATCAAATAAAGTTGAGGCCCTCTTCAAAGATCCTTTTGCAAATCTGGACGTTGCCCGGGCGGCCCCTCTCAGGATTCAGCGAGCGATCATAGGGCCCATACCCAGCGAGGCGCATGGCTGGCTGATTGCAGTGCTGCTTTATGTCTTCATGGGCTTTTACGCGATTGGGCCGGGCGTGGTCGTGTGGGTTGCGCTCTCAGAATTAATGCCGACGCGAATTCGCTCGAACGGCATGAGCATCGCCCTGGTTCTCAACCAAATGGTTGCTGCAACGCTGCTCACCATTTTCCTGCCCGTGGTGAGCAAGTACGGTTATTCGACAATGTTCTTCATGTTTGCAGGATTTACGGTGATCTACTTCCTCACGGCGGTCTTCTTCCTGCCGGAAACCAAGGGCAAAACATTGGAAGAGATCGAGGAGCGCTTTGCCGGGGCAAAGGCTGGATGAGCTTGGGCCGTGATTGACGATCGGGACCGATCAGTAACATCTGGCAGCGGGTCTGACCGGATTATTGCTGGGCGGCATCGTCGGAAGGATTGGCTAAACCGTCTCCCGTGCTAGCGCGGCGGTCTTCATCCCCGACGCGCCTTTCGTTTGGATTGCGGCGCCGGTCAAAGACGTTCCTGCGGCGCTCGATGGGATTGGCTCTCCAGTCGGGCTTTCCCTGGCGCCGGTCCTTCACGCCCGCACGCCTCTCTGCCGGATTCGCACGGCGCTCATCCGTGGACACACGGCGTTCTCCTCTGCGCTCTGCGTTCAGCGCCTTGTGGTCGTGGGAGTGCACTGAACCGTCCTCGTCCGTCCACTCGGACGCTGCGCCATCATCATTTGTCACGGGAGTCATCTCGCCCGGCGTCAGCAGCTTGTTCAGGATGGGCAGATTCACCCGTTGCGTTTCAACAAAGTCGACGCCTTCAGCCGTCAGCGTAAAGTCGGAGTTATCGGCCCGTGTAATGTAGCCCTTCTTCTGCAGATACCATGTGGTGAAATCCAGGTAATCGCGGGGGAAGCCCATGCGCTTTTCCACCTCAGCCAAAGTCACCTCTGGCGCGCCGGGATTCGCACGGCGGCGATAATAAAGCACTGCCAGGAGGGCCAGCCTTCGGTTAGACTCGCCTTCAAACTGGTCCATAAAGTCGATAGAAGTTGACAGCGGCTCGCTCTTCGCTCCCTCTTTCTCGCGTGCCGCGTTGTAACGGGCCCGGCGCTCGGGGTCAGAGAGTACCTCATACGCGCGCGTTAGGATTGCAAACTGATCCGCGTCTCCGGTGGTGGGATTGTCCGGATGGTAGCGGGCCGCGAGAAACCGATAGACGCGGTGAATCGTCTCTTCCTCAGCATTCGGACTGATCTGAAGGAATTCGTAATAGTCCATCTTCTTCATTTCATCTCAAGTCCATTTCCAGAGGAATTTGGCAGGAATTTTAGCATCCCTGTTGTATCACTCCACACCAGATCTGAGTCCAGCCCCCAACCAATGGCGCTGCCGTACCGCAAGCCTTGTAAGGCTATAGATATACATTGCAGCTTGGAGAAACTTCCGCGGAAATGGAACCGGAGCAACGGCGGACGGCAGGAAGGCTTCTCGCTCGGCTTGCCACTGAGGCGAGCAATAACATTCAGATGATTCGGTGAAACTAGTGGGATTGTACAGCCTTGATCGGCCACTTGAGACAAAAAGTACGGCAAAAGCTGCGAATGTGCCGGGCAGGAGCGGTTCGAGCGGCCGATCTCGAGCGTGTGAAAGTCTGGGCGAGCACTAACTCATGGATTTATAAGGCCTTGATCGCTCCATATCGCCATCTAAACGTGCTTTGTACTCGCGCCTGGCTGTCGGACGCTTCCTGCCTAAGTCGAATGTGGTCAGCCAGAAGAGGCCACACCCGAGGGCAAGACATCGACCACTCTATAAGGTGATGTCATCTGCCTGTCTGCCGCGTTTATCGCCGCAACAGGCTTGAGCATTAGCGCGGCTAGTGGCCTGCAATGGGCCGACGTTGAGTACGATCGCAAGCGAATCGCTGTTCGGCGAAGCTGGGTAGAAGAGATCGGGAACTGCAAGAATGTTCATCGCAAGGCCCCGGTTGCTCTTCATCCTGTACTCCGAGGCTATCTCCGGCACTGGCAGAGCGAAACAATGTACGCGAAGCCGACGACTGGGTCTTCGCTTAGACCCGGTTGAAGGGAGCCAAGCCGCGCTGCGGCAGCATTGCGAGCTAAACTTACCTCTACCCGGCGGCGTGCAGGCAGGCGTCTTCGAGGCCATCGAAGAGCACGAGAAAGACGGTAAAGTCACCCGAGTTCGCTACTACGATTCAACTGGCAACTAGTAAAGCGCTGGGGATTCCACAATCTTCGGCACAGCCTTGGAAGTTGGTTGGTCTCTAACAATGGTGATGATTTGAAGACGGTTCGTCGATGCTTCGTCACAGCAATATCCGAACGACATTGGCCATTTACAGCCCTGCTGTGGATGCCAATAAGCTGGCGGCACAGAGTCAGTTCCTGAACGAGTTGCTGCCTGGTGCGACGGTGCAATAACGGAACGGTGCGGAACGGATGCGGAATGAAAGCGGGCTCGGACGGGGGTATGGAGGTGCCTATGTTATAGAAAGATATGGTAGGCACGAGGAGACTCGAACTCCTGACCTCTACCGTGTCAAGGTAGCGCTCTAACCAACTGAGCTACGCGCCTGTTCGCTGCTGTCGAAGCCGGTGTTGAACTCTGAATTGCCGGGGCAGATGCAACCACCAGTGTCTTTCGATGCGGTCTGCTTCATTGTAGCAAATACAGCCCGAGCCGATTCCATCGGGATAGCCTTCAGTCCACGCATGCCAAGAGACATCAAAGCCACATTTAGAGACGTCCCGGCAATGTGCAATGTGCGCGGATCAGCCAGTTTCCCCGCCATGTCCCACGCTTGCACTGTCAGCATCGATCACTCCTGTAAATCGCGCCTGCGATAAAACCCACGCATACTCCCAGCCTGTATAAAGTTACGAGAGGAACTGCATGCCGTTTAGCGATACCGGCGACGCGCCACTCTATAAAGAGCCTACCCGAGGTTGGCAGCTCGCCGTCGCCGCCGGCATTCTGGGCTGGACGCTCGACGCCTTCGACTTCTTCGTCGTCATCTTCTTATTTGATGCGCTCGCCGCGCACTTCCATGTCAGCAAGGCAGACATCGTTTACACGCTTACCGTCACGCTGGCTATGCGCCCGGTCGGGGCGCTCGTCTTCGGATCATTGGCGGACAGGTTCGGACGCAAATGGCTGCTGGTGATCTGCGTCTTCTATTTTTCGTCGATGACGGTCCTGAGCGGCCTGTCGGTAAACTTCACCATGTTCCTCATCATGCGCGCCCTCTACGGCGCGGGCATGGGAGGCTACTGGGGAGTTGGCGCATCCTATGCGATGGAGAGCGCGCCGGTGCGGCTGCGCGGCTTCCTGAGCGGCCTGCTTCAGGCCGGCTATCCACTCGGATACCTTATCGTCGCCGCCGTTATGCAGTTCGTTACGATGCACCTGAGCTGGCGCTCGCCATTTTTTCTTGGCGCGCCGGTTGCGGTGCTCATTGCGGCGCTCACCTGGTTCGCACCCGAGTCGGAAGCGTGGCATACGCAGCGCATCGGCTCCATGAAGGTCATCTTCAGCTCGCTCTGGAAGCACACGCGCATCTTTCTCTACCTGCTCGCACTCATGTCGGTGATGCTCTGCCTGTCGCACGGCACGCAGGACCTGTACCCGGACTTTCTGAAGTCGCTGCCCTTCATTGCGGAGCGAAAGCTTGCCGGCATCAACCTGCTCTATGGAATCCCTATCCTCTACAGCAGCGCGGGAATCATCGGAGCGCTGATCTTTGGTCACGCGTCAGAGAAGATCGGCCGCCGCTATTCTGCCCTGCTTGCGCTCGCTGTTTCACTGATATCGATTCCTGCCTGGGCCTTTGGCGAGACAGCGCTGGCCCTACTGTTTGGCTCCTGCATCATGCAGGCCGGAGTCCAGGGCGCATGGGGCATCATTCCCGCACACATCAACGAGCTATCACCGTCGTCCGTCCGCGGACTGTTCCCCGGCTTTGTCTATCAGCTTGGCCTGATCTTTGCTTCACCTGCGACCGCCATCGAGCTCAAGATGCGCGACCACATGGGCTACTCCTGGGCGCTGACGGCTTTTGAAGGCGCGGTGATTGTGGCGTTACTCTTTCTGATCTTCTATGGGCCAGAACATCGCGGGAAAGACTTTGCCAGCCCGGTCGTGGCGGCTGAGGCGGCTCTGCCGGAATGATGAGCAAGCGACACACATTCCTGGTCTTCTGCCTAAAACAGCAGTTTGGCTCCGAACTGCACCTGCCGCGACGTGGTTGACGTGCTGGTGATGACGCCCGCCGTCGGCGATACTCCTGACGGAGTGAACACCACCAGGTTCGGCGTGTTGAAGTTGGCGCGGTTCAGCAGGTTGAAGAGCTCCGCGCGGAATTGAAGCTTGAGATTTTCGTGCAGCGTGGTGTCCTTGAGCATGGAAAAGTCCCACGTTGCCAGGCCCGGTCCGTTAAAACTGTCGCGGCGCACGTTGCCGTAAAAGCCGCTGTTCGGAGGCGGGGCCAGAAACGCGCTCGGATCAAACCACTCCGATGGCGTGCCCACAATCACCTTGCCGTGAAAGTCAGGATTGAGGAATGGCCGCACCGGATTCTTGTTGTCGCCATTGTTGGAGGGGTTGTAGCTGAGCTGTGGCGTGAACGGGAAGCCCGACTGCAGGGTCACAATCGAGGCCGCCGTCCAGCCCCCCAGAAAATCGTTGGCTATGCCCGGAAGGCTGCCCACAAATCGCTGGCCGTGGCCGAAGGGTAGTGTGTAGAGCGCATCGATCACCGCCGCATTGCGCACGTCATAGGTAGCCGGGCCCCAGTCGGCATTTATGTCAAATGGATTTGAGACGAGCCCCGGCGCATTGCCGGACGCCGTCGCATTCAGCGAATCGCCGTTGTCGAGCGCCTTCGACCATGTATAGACTCCGCGCAGCATCAGGTTGTTGCTCATGCGGTGCTGGAGGTCTACCTGCATTGCGTTGTACGAGCTGTCGCCTCTGGAAAACCACGCCCACGCCGGGCCAAGCTCAGGATTCGCCAGCGGCGTTCCCGGCGCGTTGTAGTAGGAGCCCGCAGGAACTGCCGACCCGGCCAGAGGCGCAGCAAAACTATTCGGATACACTGCCGGACATGGCGCCGTCGGACACAACACCGGCGTCGGCTCGTTGTCGTCAAGGCTTACAACCTCGTGGTATCCGTGCGAGCCCACGTAGCCCACCGTGAGTGTGGTGTTCTGTGAAAGCTCCTGCTCCACGCGCAGAGACCACGAAATCAGCGTCGGCGTATTCAGATCCGGCTGCACGCCTGCGGGCGCAATTTTCGCATTCGCCGGCGCAGTCGCCGTCAGTGGAAAATCTGACACCGGCAGATCCGCAATGCTGTATGACGGATTGAATGGCGCATTCTGATCCATGCGGTAGCCCAATGCGTCCTGCAGATCGTTGTACATGCCGAAGCCTGCCCGTACTACGGTGCGCGATCCCCACGGATTCCATGCGAGTCCGATGCGCGGCTGAGGCAGGAATTTTGCGTTGTTCACGGTGAAGGTGTTGTCGCCCACGTGCGGCTGAGTCTGAATCACGCCATTCTGAAAAACAAACGTCGCCGCGCGCCCATGCGCCTCATTCCAGCCTGTCGTGAATTCATCGCGGAAACCGAGCGAGGCGGTGAGATGCGGCGTCAGGCGAATCACGTCTTGTACGTACCAGGCCCCCAATAGCGAGCGCCAGTTCAGCTCCGTCGGCGTGGGGTCGTAAGCAAAACTGCCCACCGTACCTCCGAGAAATTGCTGCAGGCCGGTAAATGTCGCCTGCCCGTACTGTGTCAGCGCCAGCTGTTCATTTGACTGCAATGGTTGCAGCCATACGCCCACGCTTAATGAGTGCCGTGCGTGTGTGTATGTCAGTTGATCTTCAATAGAGTAAAGATTGCGATGAACGGACAGGTTGCTGCCGACGTTGCTGCCTGCCAGGCTGACCTGTGCCGAAGGGTTTGCCGCCGCGCTGCCGCCGACCACCACCGCGCCGACCGGATGGCTCTCCACAAAGCCCGGAACACCGGCTGCGGGCGTTCCGGGAGTAGGCTCGCCCGTGAAGAAATATGCCGCGCGAGAGAAGCCGAAGCGCGCCGTGTTGATCCATGCCAGCGAAAAGACATGTGTCTCTTCGAGACTCGCCACCTGCTCTCTCAGGCTTTCCAGGTCTGTGCTGTACAGATTGCTGCTGGTCGGCGTCACGTCGTCGCTGTCATCAATCGTGTACACGCCGGTAAAGCTGTCGCGCGATGAAAAGACGCGGTCCAGCCGCGCCGTGCCGAAGTCATCGCGAATGGTCTGAAGTGGACTGTTGAAGGCTTCAGAGATTCCGCCGAAGTCCGGTGCGCCAGCGCTCGGCGTTGGCCAGAGCGCCAGCAACGGTTTCACGCTGTCGGCAACGCCCACATCCACCAGGCCTGAAGGCGGACAGGGATTTGGCGCGGGGCTCACCAGCTTGCACGGTAAATATCCGTTACGGGCGTTGTTGTCCGGAACAAGGTCCACGCCCGTCTGGTGCAGATGCTGGCGAAAGCCCTCATAGTTCCCGAAGAGAAATGTTTTGTTGCGCTGCAAAGGGCCGCCAAGAGCCGCACCGAACTGGTTGCGCTGGAACGGCGGCGCGCTGCCTTTGTCAAAGTAATTCGGCGCATCGAGCGCGTTGTTGCGCAGAAACTCATACACACTGCCATGCGCCTGGTTTGTGCCGCTCTGCGTCACAATCAACACCTGCGCGCCGGGCCGCTTGCCATACTGCGCGCCGTAGGAGTTGCGCAGGACATTGAACTCGCGCACCGCTTCCACACCCAGCAGCTCCTGGCTGGTGCCGCCCGGCTGCATGTTCACCTCTGCCGCTCCTGTGAACTCTACGCCGTTCAGCAGGTAGAGGTTCTGCTGGGGACGATTGCCCGAAACCGCAAAATTATTTCCCACTGTTGAGTTCGAAACTCCGATGCCTCCGGTCTTCTGCGATGTGTAATTCACAATTCCCGGATCAAGCGTCATCAGCTCGTCATAGCTGCGACCATTGAGCGGCAGTTGTTTCACCTGCTGCTGGCCCACCAGGCCGGAGATGTCTCCATTGGTCAGGCTCAGTGGTGACGCATCGGCATGCACTGTCACCTGCTGCTGTACGCCGCCCACGCGCAACCGCAGGTTCACCGTAGCCACCTGTCCCACTGCAAGGTGAATGCCCGTACGCAACTCCGGCGCAAACCCTGCCTTGCCCGCCGTAACGCGATACTCGCCCACCGGCAGCGAGAGCACCTGATACTGCCCCTGCGTGCCGGTCACGGTTTCGCGCCGCGCACCAGTGTTCACCTCCTGCACTTGAATGCGTGCACCCGGGACCGCCGCGCCGGAAGAATCCGTCACGGTTCCGGTAATGCTCGAAGCCGCCTGCGCGGAGGCCTGCTGCACGGAAGCCGGCACGCCAACAATCACCAGGACAAAACAAATCAACGGAAAAGCGCGGAGGAGAGGAAAGCGATGCGTCGCGGACATAAAAGGACGGCCTCTGGAATCTCTGCCGCAAGGCCATTCGGCACCGCGAAGAGGAAAATATGATGCAATACGTTTCAATTCATTATATTAATACGAAAATAGACCGCTGGTATGCGCCCTGCGATCGGGTCTTTGTCATACGCCTTCCGCACGCGAAGCGTAGATCGCTCAGAGCAGGCTAAATAGATTGGAACAACCGAATATGATGGAGAGGGACTTTGTCCTCGCGGCCATCGGCCGCGCCGTCCGTACGCATGAAGCTACGCGAGATTGCCCAGTTACGCGCCGCACCCAACCAGCTCACGCTTCTGCGGCTGTGTATTATCCCGTTTCTGGTTCTGGCGATTCTCGATCATGATTACCAAATTGCCTTCTGGCTTTTCGTCCTTGCCGGGATCACGGATGGTCTCGACGGTCTGCTCGCACGCTGGCTGCAGCAGCGCACCGTGCTGGGCCAGTATCTTGACCCCATGGCCGACAAGTTACTGCTCAGTACTCTGTTCCTGGTGCTTCATCACGAAGGCTTGATCTCTCTTCGCGTCACTGTGCTCGTCTTTGGGCGCGACCTGGGCATTGTTATGGTTGGCGCCATCCTTTACGCCAGCATTGGCATGAAGGATTTCCGCCCCAGTCTGTTCGGCAAGGCCAATACTCTTGCACAAATCATCGCCCTGCTCACGGTTCTGCTCAGCCAGTTTTATGCGCCGTACCTGGTGCTGCTCGTCAAGCACTGGTCTCTGGCGGCAACCGTTGTATTTACGGTTGTATCCGGGTTCCACTATGCCTGGCTTATGACGCGCAGGCTCAGCGGCTCCACTGTGACAGCCAATAATTAGAGGCCGGCCCCGGGCGGTTCAGCTTTCCTCTTCCTCTTCCGGTTGTTCCTCAATCGCCATATCGCGGAACTCGTTTGAGTCGAAGACCTCGCCGCACTCCTGGCATTCGACGAATTCAGTATCCTCTTCGCGTGCTACCACGCGTACTTTGGGGTGTTTGCAGGGGGTGTCCATGATGGTCTAGAGCGTTATGGGTACCGGCAAGGGTGTTGAGCGTACATGTTCAAACTGGGCTGTTGAGGCGCGAATTTGGACGGCCTCGCAGAAATTGTAACCGTGCCTGTCAACCTGTCAATTGCAATTCGTTGAATTTGAAGATTCCCCCGCGGCAGCCGGGCATTGAATTCCGACGATTTCAGTCGTATACTTACCTATAGGCTATCGGAGCCTGTTCTACCATGCTGAGACTCACCAAGAAAGCTGATTACGGGCTGATGGCGCTCAAGTACCTTGCTGAGCATCCAGGCGAAGCCTCGCTCAGCGCGAAGGATATTTCGGAAGCGTACCGCATCCCGCCACAGTTGCTGGCCAAGATCCTGCAGCAGCTTGCCCGGGAAGGCCTGCTTCGCTCCCATGCCGGCATGAACGGCGGCTACACCCTGTCACGGGCGCCGGAAACCATCACAGCTTTTGAGGTCATCCGCATTATTGACGGGCCTTTGTTCATCACATCTTGCGTGACCGAGACCGGAATCTGCGACCTCACGAACAGTTGCACCATCAAAGAACCGTTGGCCCGCGTGAACGACAGCATCTCCGACGTGCTCAAGAAGATCCGGATATCCGACCTGGTCGAAGCGGACCGCGCGCACGGGAGACATGGAACCTCCGTACAGGACCTGGTCAACATTCAAGGCCAGACACGGGCTGGGACGCAGAACGCCTGATTGAAGGCAAGTTTAGAGAAAGTACGAAGACGCAGCAGGAGCGAAGCAGAATGAGCACTACGACAGAATTCGGAACCATTCCCGTACCGGCGGGCGTGCAGCTGCCCATCTACATGGACAACCATGCAACCACGCCGCTCGACCCGCGTGTGCTCGAAGCGATGATGCCCTACTTCACAGGGAAATTCGGCAACGCCGCCAGCCGCAACCACTCCTTTGGCTGGGAGGCTGAAGCTGCAGTGGACAAGGCCCGCGAGCAGGTCGCGAAGCTCATCGGGGCATCGGCCAAGGAGATCATCTTCACCTCCGGCGCCACCGAGTCCAATAACCTCGCCATCAAGGGCATTGCCGAGATGTACCGCGAACGCGGCAACCACATCATCACCCAGGTCACCGAGCACAAGGCCGTACTCGACACCTGTAAGCGCCTTGAGAAGTCCGGCTATCGCGTGACCTATCTGCCTGTAAAGGCCGACGGCATCATCGACATTGAGGACCTTAAGCGGGCCATCGACGACAAAACGATTCTTGTCACCGTCATGATCGCCAACAACGAGATCGGCGTGATCCAGCCGGTGACCGAAATCGGCAAGCTCTGTCACGAAAAGGGCGTGCTCTTCCACACCGACGGGGTCCAGGCAGTGGGCAAGATTCCCGTCGACGTAAACGCCATGCAGATCGACGCGATGTCGCTCTCGGCGCACAAGATCTACGGGCCCAAGGGCGTTGGTGCGCTCTACGTCCGCCGCCGCAACCCGCGTGTGCAGATCTCAGAGCAGATCAACGGCGGAGGCCACGAGCGCGGCATGCGCTCCGGCACTCTCAACGTTCCCGGAATCGTCGGACTGGGCAAGGCTGCCGAGATTGCCGGCGAGGAAATGCAGGCGGAGACGGAGCATCTTCTCAGGCTGCGCAATAAGCTCCAGCACAAGATGGAGTCGGCGCTCGACTACGTCCACGTGAACGGATCGATGGAGCACCGGCTGCCCGGCAACCTCAACATGAGTTTTGTGTATGTTGAAGGCGAGTCGCTGCTGATGGGCATCAATGACGTCGCCGTTTCCAGCGGTTCGGCATGCACCTCAGCGACGCTTGA
>JASHUR010000243.1 GCA_030039895.1 Acidobacteriaceae bacterium
AGCCATTCCCTGACGATGGCTAGGACGAGCAACATGAGTAGCAATCCGACGAGAAGGATGAGATTGCGAACATTGAGCAATGAGGGCTTGGCGACGATGGAAATATCGCTGAAGGAGCGCAGCAGGATGTTGAAGGGCACTTCCTGTTCGGTGGGGTTAATGGAGGTGGCTTGCACGGCCGTGCAAATGCCGGTGACACGGATTCTGGTTCCAACCGGAATCTGCAACATGGGCGGAGGGGGCATGCCGGCAGGGGGATGGCTATAGATCGCAGTGAAGAGCTTGCCATTTGGGGCGGCAAGCACAAATTTGTCCTGCGATTCCTCGCGGACCGCTGCCGCCACTGTACCCTCATACGAAACGAGATCGCTCTGATGGCCATCAGGATCGCCGCTGTTCCAGACGGCGAGCTGGCGCCATGTGGCAGGCTGGGGCTTGATCGGTTCGAAGATGTCAGTGTCCCGGATTTCGCCGTCGGACAGGGACAGGAAGCCTTTGCTCGCGTTCGGAAAGCCGGTTGCCTCGGCCAAGTCGCCGATCCGCATGGGGTAGCTGGAGTGAGTCGATATCCAGAGGCTCATGGCGCCGTTCTGAAGCACGACTGCCGAACCGGGCTGATAGTAGGTGATCGTCCCCCTGACTCGGACTCTGCGGGTGAGATCGTTCACGTAGGAACTCGACAGGACCTGGTTCATGGGGGTGAACGGAAGCGAATCCGGACTTACCTGCGCACGCTTCAAAACTTTGACATCTGCAAGCGAAGGGACTTCGAGCAGGATGCCGATGAGCTGCATCTTGCTATCGAATTTTCCCGATACAACCCCTGTGACTTCCGCTTCGGAGTCCAGCAGCCCCTTGAGCGTGCTTGCGTCGGCGGCTCCCACAACGGTCGCATCAACAATGCCCCCGTCCATGAGCAATTTGAGATAGATGCCGTGCACATTGCCGAAGTTCACTATGTCCGCACTGCGGATGGTGGCGTGGACAGAGGTCCACATGCAATCGCGTTCCGCGCGGATGAGTTGTTCAAAGTCGGCTGCAGCGGGAGTGGGTGGGGCACCATGTCGCAGAACAGTCACGTTGTCACTGAGCACATCCGTGTTGAAGCTGTTCCGTGTTTTTCCGCGTACCAGAACCCGATCGCCGGGAACCAGGTCTTCGTTTCGTTTCGTCTCTACATAGATGGCCTCGCTGCCATCCTGAACGAAAAGATCGACGTCGCTCGGGTTGTAATAGGTGACCGTGGCCTCGAAGGCGACGGGCAGTCCGCGTCGAGCCTCAGCCATCGGCAGGGCACGAACGGCATGCAGCGTAGTGAGGGTGTCAGGCTCTGCAGCCCAGGCTGCCAAGGTGCACGCAGCAGCAATTGCGAGAGAGAATGCAAGCCACCGGAAGGTTACAGCCGATACTGCAGGGTGCAGATCTGTTGCCCTGGTATCTTTCATTTGCTGATCCATCCGTGCCTTGCTAAGGTGGAGTCCTCTTGCACGGCCCGGCCTCGCACCCGGGCACAATTTGGGGATGATCCATCTTTGGTGCGGTCATCATACTCCCATTCGGGCGCGCTGAAGCCACAATGATGAACAGTATCTTTCGAATTAACGGTTCTGCATCGCGAAGCGGCTTCCTATACCGTTGGTGTGACGGATGGCACACTTCCTGCTCTCTGCTAAACGTCAGCTGGCAAATATCTGATAACACTTGGGCAGCGAGGAAAATGGGGGCTCGAGAGCCTGTTCCAAGCGCAGCACCAGGCGGGTGGGGTGAACGGCAGAATGCCTTCCACGGTCCTTCTTTATTTCGTTCGGCTACCGCTCCCTATATAGGCTTGTGCTGACTCTGGGTTGGGCTATGCCGCTCGCAACGGCAAAAAAAGGGCCCCTCGGGTGAGGGGCCAATCTGCCTTGGTTCTCTCGTTGTGTGAGAGCTTGATGCGGACCTGCGTTCTTGTTCTTGTTATTGAGGATTGCCCGCTGGCTGCGACGCAGCACCCTGAGGGGAGGGCTGCGCGGAAGACTGCTGCGTCGCACCAATCGGTGAACCGCCATTTGCTGAGGGCGTGTTCAAGGCCGCTAAACTGTTTTCCATGACGGATACCTGCACGACGCTGCCGCGTGCGAGGGTTTCGTCATCACTCATGGGGGCATTGCCCATCGCCACATGGTGCATGCGATAGACGGGAACCTGATGCTCGGCCAAGTAGCGGTAAACCGCGTCGGCCATGTGCTGTGAATTGTTGATACCGGCCTGTCCACGATAGTGCGAGTAGCCGGCGATTTCGATGATGTATCCCTTTTGCCCCTGAACCTGCGAGGCAAGCTGGGACAGGGCATCCTTGGCGCGATCGTTCAGAACGGTCTGGCCGGGACGGAAGCGGATCTCAAGATCATTGACCTTGTGGTACTGGTCGAGAGTCTGGACAGTATTGTCAAGCTGCGCGGTCTGGCTGCTGGCCTGCTGCGCGAGCTGGTTAGCCTGGTTCGCGGTGGTGTTGGCCGCAGTGGCCGTCTCACTCGCCTGGCCAGCGGTGGCCTCAGCCTGGTGGATGCCAGCCTGCGCGCGGGCGTCTACATCCTTAATGTCGCGTGCGTTCTTGGCCTGGAGCTGGTCGAGCTCGTTGAGGCGATCCTTAACGGGGTCGATTTGGCGATGCACCCACTTTTTGCGCGCGAAGGGATTAAGGTGGCCCCAGAAGCCCTCATTGGACGTGACCGGAAGGGGTTTTCCAGTAGCGTAAGTGTTGTTATTGCTTGGGTTCTCGTTCGCGGCCGTTGCCCCGGTTTGAACCTGAGGGGTCGTGGATTGCTGCGCGAAGACCGGGGAGGCCAAAGCGGCGGCCACTATAAGAGCCGGAACCGCAGCTGGGACATGAAGTGCCTTGAATTTGCTCTTTGATTGTGTCATTGCGATTTGATCCTTGATTCTTTATGTATGAAGAGCACACTTCAGGAGGATGCGCAGCGTCCTGTATGCCCGACTATGGAGCAGTTGGTATGCCAAAGATGAAGGATAGGGATAATTCTGTATAAGTCATTGATTTAAGGTAAATTATTGACCAAAATTGCAACTCGAAGCTGGCCACGAAAGAGTGTAAAAATTTCCTGCATGCACTTTTGTCAGGGCAGGCAGAGAAAAAAGTGCGCGGTCAGGTGGAGGTCAGGGGTGAAAGGCGAGGACTTCGGCTAGGTGGAGGGCACGGCGGCGGGAGTTTTGGGCTATCTGCTCACGGCAACTGAATCCGTCGGTGATAAGGATGGTTTGGGAGGAGGCGGCGCGGACGGCGGGCAGTAGGGACCGCTCGGCAAGGGTCTGGGAGACGGTGTATTTCTCGCGCTCGAAGCCGAAGGGGCCAGCCATGCCGCAGCAGCCTGAGTCAAGGAGGGTGACGGAGGCGCCAGTACGGCGGAGCAGGTCAAGTTCAGAGTTCATTTTGAAGGTGGATTTGTGGTGGCAGTGTCCGTGGAGCAGGATGGATTGGCCAACGAGCGAGGGGGGTTGGTAATGAGGCGCGTGGCGGGCGAGAAGATCGCTGAGGAGAACCGTCTGGTTGCTTAGCGCTGCGGCGCGGGGATCGGAGGGGAAAAAGTTGAGGAGTTCGTCGCGAAAGACTGAGGCGCAGGATGGTTCGAGGAAAACGATGGGCAAGCCGGAGTCGATTTCGGGCGCGATGGCGGTGAGGACGCGAGTAAGGTAGGCACGAGCAACATCGAGGAAGCCGAAGTCGTAGAGGGGTCGGCCGCAGCAAAGGTGGTGGGTGGGGACGCGTGGGGCGAATCCGGCAGAGACGAGAACGGAATGCGCGGCTGAGAGGGTTTGCGGATGGTAGTAGTTGTTCCAGGTGTCAGGCCAGAGCAGGACGGGCAGAGCGTTTGGGGCGAAGCCAGGCAGGGGTGAACGACGGTAAAGACTCTGGAAGCTGCGCTGGGCAAACTGCGGGAGGGTACGCTCGGGAGCGACTCCGAGGACGGCTTTGACGACGCGGCTGAGGCCGGGGATCCGGAGCGAGAGATTGGCAAGATGCGGAGTGACGCCGGGGACAGTGAAGGCGAGTGAGGCCCAGTGGTCCATAAAGGCGAACGCGTAGTCGCGCAGGGGATGGTGGCGGCGCCGGTAGTAGTGAGCGAGGAACTCCGCCTTATAAGTGGCGACGTCGACGTTGACGGGGCATTCAGTTTTGCAGGCTTTGCAGGATAGGCAGAGGTCGAGGGCTTCCTTGACGGGCTTTGAGGACCAGTCGCGCTCGAGGATGTTGCCCTGCAGCATCTCCCAGAGGAGGTGGGCGCGGCCGCGGGTGGAGTGGCGCTCCTCACGGGTGGCCATGTAGCTGGGGCACATGGTGCCGGAGTCAACTTTGCGGCAGGCCCCGACGCCGACGCAGCGGAGGGTGGCTTCGGCGAGCGAACCCTTGTCGTTGGGAAACTGGAAGAAACCGGGCTGCTGGTCAGGGTGATAGTTGGGACCGAGGCGGAGATTGTCAGTGGGTGAGTAGATTTCTGCGGGGCCGGAGAGCTTGCCGGGATTCATGCGGTTGCCGGGGTCCCAGATGGCCTTGAATTCACGAAAGGCCTGGATGAGCTCGGGGCCGAACATTTTCGGCAGGAGTGAAGAGCGGGCCTGTCCATCGCCGTGCTCACCCGAGATAGAGCCCCCGTGGGCGATGACGATGTCGGCGGCGCGGTCAATGAATTCGCTGAAGGCGGCGACGCCGGGGGCGGATTCAAGATCGAAGTTGATGCGGAGGTGAACGCAGCCCTGGCCGAAGTGCCCGTACATGGGGCTGTGGTAGCCATACTCGCGCATGAGCGCGAAGAGTTGACGGAGATATGAGCCTAGCTTTTCTGGTGGGACGGCGGC
>JASHUR010000244.1 GCA_030039895.1 Acidobacteriaceae bacterium
TACGAGATTGAAATTTTTGAACGGATAAGTATGCGATGACAGTTCTCGAAATCTGTGTCGATTCACTGGAGTCGGCAATATCGGCTGAGGCGGGGGGTGCGAATCGCATTGAGTTGTGTAATTCGCTGACCGAGGGCGGGCTGACTCCAAGCTTAGGTCTAATCCGTGAGGTTCGTTCCAGACTTAAGATCGGAATTCACGTGATGATCCGGCCGAGGGCCGGAGATTTTCTCTACTCGGCAGAGGAACTGGCCGTGATGCGCGAGGACATTGCTGTGGCTGCTCAGAATGGCGCGGATGGCGTCGCGCTTGGGTTGCTCACGGCCGAGGGAGATGTGGATGTAGAGCGAACTCGAGAGTTGATTGATCTCGCCCGTCCTATGGAGGTTACCTTTCATCGCGCCATCGATCTGGCGAGAGACATCAATGTCGCTTTTCAGGATGTAATCCGGACGGGAGCAGATCGTGTTCTTACGTCTGGCGCAGAGCCTACTGCCATGCAAGGCCGCCGCCGCATCGGCGAGCTGGTGCGCGCGGCAAAAGGGCGCATCGAAGTGATGGCCGGCGGTGGAGTTCGCGCTGAGAATGTGCAGGAAATTGTTCGGACAACCGGTGTCCAGGAGCTCCATGCAGCGCTCCGGCGTCAGGCCCCGAGCCAGATGAAGCATCAGAGGCGCAAGGTGCATCTGAGCGCGCCAGGGTTGGATGAACATGTTCGACATGTGGTGCGGGCAGCCGATGTGCAAACGCTGCAGCAGGCGATCGAGGGTGCATTGAGCCAGCCGATGCAGAGAGCGTGAATTCTCTCTTGAAGACTGCGACATGAGAAGAGAAGTTTCAGCGGGCCGTTGCATCCTGGTTTGACATCCGTACAATGAAGACGCACCTGCAATTTTGGGAATTATTCAGGCTGAACAGCATCGTATGTCTTCGAAAACCGAGCAACGCGCGAAAGAAATTCTGAGGCTCCTGCTGAGCCACGGTAAAACCTCAGTTGAAGAGCTAACAGAATTATTTGCAACATCCCCGGCCAGTATTCGGCGTGACTTGGTGCGCCTTGAGGAGCGAGGCCTGGTGCATCGTACTCATGGTGGGGCCATGCTGGCAGGGCAAATCTACGAGCCATTCCGTTTTGATGCGTCTTTCCACGAACGCGAAGGTCGCTTTACCCCCGAGAAACAGCGGATTGCGTTGGCTGCAGCTGATCTCGTCAACGAAAATGAAACGATTGGATTCACCGCCGGCACAACTACAACTCAGGTAGCGCGCGCCCTTCGCCTCCGAGCGGGACTGCACGTGATTACAAACGCAGTGAATATCGGGATGGAGCTCAGCTCAAGCAATGGGCTTGACACGATGCTGACCGGCGGCTGTATGCGTTGGCCCGGCGCATTTTCGCTTATCGGTCCAACTGCAATCGAATCCTTGAACGTGGTTGTGATGGACAGGGTCTTCATCGGAGTATGCGGAGTAGATCCTCAACATGGCGCGACCACGATCGAAGCAGACGAGGCTGCTGTTTTTCGAGCGATGGCTCGTCGCGCCAAGCAGGTGATTGTTGTGGCTGACTCGAGTAAGGTCGGTATGATTAGCCCGGCAGTAATTTGTGCTGCAACAGATATTGATGTCTTGATTACCGACGACGGCGTCTCTGAGGAGGCGGCCGAGGCCTTTAGAAACTGTGATGTGCGGGTCGTGATCGTTTAGACTCAGTCTCGGCTCACAAACTGGCTGCATCATGCTTATATCCGGGAGGACAACTTTCTCGAAGTCAGCATCATCAGTGGAATAGGGGGGCTGGGGGGCACCAAATCGGCTACAGCCTTGTGTTTTCGCTGCAAAGCACGCGACAGAGGGGGCACTGCGCGATGTCCGGATCTGTGCAATCACAACGAGTCGAAGCTTTCGACTCACTTTTCAAGAATTATGAGGGGCCGGCTTTTTCGATCCGCCTCTGGGATGGATGGCGTTGGGTTTCGCCAGGGCGAGGCAATCCAGTGTGCACGATTGTCTTCTACTCTGTCGGTGCGCTTCAATCTCTGCTTGCAAAGCCCAGCGAAATTACTTTGGGCGAAGCCTTCTTGGCGAAGGAAATCGATGTCGAAGGCGATATTTTTTCTGTTTTTGATGTTGCGGAACACATTTTTTGCTGCCCCAGAAGCCAGCGTCAGCGAATTCTTGAAGTGATCTCAGGAGTGCTTTTCGGATTGGGTCAGTGGTGGCAGCAGGGAGCGATTCACTCGCAGGAGCGAGATCACGCCGCCATCACATATCATTACGATCAACCGGTAGAGTTCTATCGCGCGTGGCTCGGCGAATCGCTTGCTTACTCTTGCGCATACTTTGAATCAGCGAATGACGATATTGATGAGGCGCAGAGAAATAAGATTGAGTTGATCTGTAATAAGCTCCGTCTACAACCTGACGAGCGTTTTCTGGACGTTGGATGTGGCTGGGGCAGCCTTATACTTCATGCCGCGTCTGCGCACGATGTCTTCGCGAATGGAATTACAATCAGCGGCAGGCAGGCGACGACTGCCGCTGAGCGTATTCATCAATCGAGCCTTGATGCGTGCTGCCACGTTGACCTGCTGGATTATCGTGAAGCCCCCTCACGTTTTGAGCCCTTCGACAAAATCGCCAGCGTAGGAATGTTTGAGCATGTAGGCTTAAGAAGCCTGCCAGTTTATTTCCAGACAATACGCAAACTGCTCAAGCCTGGCGGAGTCTTTCTAAACCATGGAATCGCGCGCGCCCCGAATCAGGGAAATCGCGGCACGTCGTTTCTAAATCGAGCGGTTGTTCCATTCCTGCGCGATACGCTAAGGCTGAGAAGTCCGCGAGACTCATCTTTCATCGATAAATACGTCTTCCCTGACGGTGAGCTTGTCACGATTTCTCAAGCGCTATGGGCCGCAGAATCTGCCGGCTTTGAGGTTCGCGACGTAGAAAATCTCCGCGAACATTATGAGATGACTTTGCGTTGTTGGGTGAAGGGCCTGTTGGATCAAGCTGATTCACTCCTTGAGATTGTTCCGGAGAAGATTTTTCGCATCTGGTTACTCTACATGGCTGGATCAGCCGCAGCGTTCCGCCGCGGGGATATCGCTGTATACCAAACCTTACTCAGCCACCCGGAACACGGACGCAGTGGACTTCCTCTTAGGAGGGACGATTGGTACGTGGCGGATATCGGGAGTATGAGAGAACCGGTGGCGCTGTAGTCTTTGCAGATGTCTCCTACAATTGCTTTTTATTTCACCACCTGCCCCGAAGCATGGTGCTATCCGATCGCATTGGCGTGAGCTGCTCCGCACCACACTGCGGCTAACCCAAGAGTTATTCCCGATCTTCTCAGGGGCAAATTGCAACCCTAATCGAAGCTTAGTCAAGGACAATATTTCGTCCCGTTCAGAGGGTCACGAGTTCGGTGGAGGTATGAAGTCCAGTGGCACCGGTCGAATGGCTCATGCCTCTGATAGAACCCTTGGAAATGGATTTCGAGGCGTAGTCTCGATCAGCTGCGGAACTGAACTGATGCAGGCGAAGCCGGCATCAGCGCGGACCTCAGCTTGTGAGCCGAACCAGCTGCTCTGCCTCAATACGTGGCCCAAGAATCGAGACCTTGGGGACCTGTCCCCGAGCCATGGCAACTTCATCGCAGCGGTAGAGCCGCGGGCAGTTTTGGCAATCCTTGAAGATCTTGTCAGGAAGAGCGGCGCGATCTTCGACCTCGCGAAATCCGTAGCGGAAGAAGAAGTCTGGTATTCGCGTAAACAGGCAGACGCAGCCGACGCCATGTTCTTCGGCTTCCTCAAGCAGCGTCGTCAGCAGTCTTCCGCCAACACCCTGGCCTTTTGCCTCATGGCGTACGACAATCGATCGGACCTCTGCCAGATGCGGCCCGTAGAGATGAAGCGCACCGCAGCCTAGAAATACACCCGTATCAGTCTCAGCAATCGTAAAGTCGCGGACGTTCTCACATATCTCTGCAAAAACGCGGCGCAACAGCGTGCCGTCGTGGGAGAGGCTATTGACCAGCTCATAGATGTTGGTCGCGTCCTGAAGGAGTGCTTTACGCACCAGCATGTACCACCTCGACGCTTTGCGTGAGATTGCCGATGCTTTGTTCGGCTGCTGCGATTGCATCCTGAACACGTGCCCGTGCGGTTCCGCCATAGACATCGTGGCAGTCGAGGGTCGCCTCCAGCGTGATCGCCGCAAAAAAGTCCGTTTCAAACTCGGGTCCAAACTGCTTCAACTCTTCGAGTGTTATGTCGCCGAGCTCGCAATTCCTTTCCAGGCAGTAGCGCACTGCACTTCCTATCTTCTCGTGAGCCTTACGGAAGGGAACTCCCTTATGGACAAGGTAGGTTGCTGCAGCCATTGCGTTCAGGAACCCCTCGCTGCATGCGGCGCGCATCCTGTCATCGCGGAATCGAATCGCCGCAGTGAAATCCGCCAAAACCCGCAGCATTCTAACTGTTTCGGCCCCGGCCTGAAAAACAGGCTCTTGCGTCTCCTGCAGATCCTTATTGTAGGCAAGCGGTAGGCCCTTCAATTGAAGGGTTGCGGCTTCTGCGGCTCCATGGATGCGGCCAACCTTTGCGCGGACCAACTCGGTCAAGTCGGGGTTTTTCTTCTGAGGCATTGCGCTTGACCCAGTCGAGAAGGCTTCCGGAAGATCCACAAAGCCAAACTCGGCTGTAGCGAACAGCGTGATTTCTTCAGCGAAGCGACTGGCATGCAGCGCCAGTATGGTGAGCACCTGCAGAAACTCGATAGCAAAGTCGCGATCGCTCGTTGCGTCCATGCTGTTCGCCGTAGGAGCGATGAATCCAAGTTCCTTTGTGGCTATGTTGCGATCCAGGGCGAGGGTTGCACCCGCAATCGCACCTGAGCCCAGCGGGCAGAAGTTCAGGCGCTTGGAACAATCTTCCAATCGGTTTGCGTCGCGCAGAATCATCTGAACATATGCGAGCAGCCAGTGTGCAACCAGCACCGGTTCGGCGCGCTGCAGATGCGTGTACGAGGGCATCACCGCCTCCCCCGCATCCTTAGCCTGTTTGAGCAATGCACCGCCCCAGTCTGCCAGAAGCCGCCGCAACTCATGGATGCGCGCGCGGACGTGCAGACGGAGATCAGTTGCTATCTGTTCGTTGCGGCTTCTCCCTGTATGCAGCTTGAGTCCAAGATCCCCGATTCGTTCAGCGAGCTTGAGCTCGACAAAATGATGAATATCCTCTGCGTCAGCGTGGCTGGCGACGTCATGCAACTTTCCAGAGTATTCATCGAGAATCCCAAGCAGTGCCGCCCGAATTTCCGAACCTTCGCTGTCGGTCAACACTCCAGCCGCTTGCAACGCCAGCGCGTGCGCACGGCTGGCAGCGACTTCTTCGGTTAGAAGCTGCCAGTCAAAAGGGAGGGACCTCTGCCATTGGTCGAAGAACGGGTCCAGCGGCTCGCGAAAGCGTCCGGACCACATCTTCACTTGACAGCCTCTTTCTTGCGGCTAAGCAGACGGGCCCGGGTGCGCGCAGGCAGTCCCAGGATCTGAATGAAGCCTTTAGCGTCCTTCTGGTCATAGCTGTCACCCATGGTGAACGACGACAGCTCGTTCGAGTAGAGCGAAAGATCGCTCTTGCGCGAGATAATATTGACGTTGCCTTTGTAGAGGCCGAGTTTCACGGTTCCAGTCACGTTCTGTTGCGTGTTGTTGATGAAAGCGTCGAACGCCTCACGCAGCGGCGTAAACCAGAGCCCGTTGTAAACGATGTCCGCATAGTTCAGAGCCACGTGCTGCTTGTAATGCGAAACCTCGCGGTCAAGCGTCAGCGCCTCAAGCTCGCGATGCGCGAGGACAATCAAGGTACCGCCGGGCGTCTCGTATGCGCCCCGCGACTTGATTCCAACGAAGCGGTTCTCTACCAGATCAATGCGACCGATCGCATTGCGTGCACCAATCTCGTTCAGTAGCTCTATCAGTTGCACCGGCTCAAGCTTCATGTTGTCCACTGATATAGGGATACCCTGCTCGAAGCCGATCTCCACAATCTCCTCGCGGTCCGGGGCTTCCTGAGGGCTTCTCGTCATGACCCACGTCGTCGGCAGGGGCGCGTTCGCAGCATCTTCGAGTTCGCCGCCCTCATGGCTGATGTGCCAAAGGTTACGGTCGCGCGAGTGAATCTTCTCGCGGCTCTGGGCTACGGGAATGCCGTGGGCTTCCGCATAATCCAGGCAATCCTCGCGGGACTTCAATGTCCACTCGCGCCACGGTGCAATCACCTTTAGCTCAGGCGCCAGCGCCTGATACGCGTGCTCGAATCGCACTTGATCGTTGCCCTTACCCGTGCAGCCGTGGGCAACAGCTTCCGCTCCCTCTTCCAGCGCAACTTCCACTTGCGCTTTCGCGATTACAGGGCGTGCGATCGACGTCCCCAAAAGGTATTTGTTCTCGTAAACTGCGCCGGATTTCACGGTTGGAAAGATGTAATCACGGACAAATTCATCGCGCAGGTCACGCACAACTGCTTTCTTGGCGCCTGTATCGTACGCTTTTTTCACGACGGCATCTATGTCGTCGCCCTGACCAACATCGGCGATCATGGCAATCACATCCATGCCGTAGTTTTCATTCAACCACGGAATAATAATGGACGTGTCCAAGCCGCCTGAATATGCAAGCACAACCTTCTTCGACATCTCTCGAACTCCTCATAAAAAAATCTGATCAGACCGACCGGAAAGGTCGTGTTATCAAAGCCAATCCCTCATCGAACGTTATTTGTCCCGCCAAGCAATAGCAGCAGCAGAGCTTTTTGCGCATGCATCCTGTTCTCGGCCTGTTCGAAGACAACCGACTGGGGGCCATCCAGGATCGCGTCTGTTACCTCAGCGTTGCGATGTGCCGGCAGACAATGCATAAACACAGCATGAGGCGCAGCATTCGCCATTAGCTGCTCATTTACCTGGTACGGCTTAAAGATCGGGGCCCGTTTTGTCACTTCATGCTCAAAGCCCATACTTGTGCAGACGTCGGTATATACGGCGTCCGCATCTTTCACGGCTACTATGGGATCATTCACCAGAGCAATGCTTCCACCAGTTTCATTTGCAATCGCGCGGGCCTGTGCAACAATATCTGCCTTAGGCGCATAGTTCTTTGGCGAGCCGACGGTGCAATGCGCTCCAAGCTGGGCAGCGATCAGCATAAGTGAATGGCATACATTGTTGCCGTCGCCCACATAGGTGAACTTTAATTCCTTAGCCGAGCCAAAGCGCTCTTCAAGAGTCAGGAAGTCAGCGAGCGCCTGACATGGATGCTCCAGATCGCTGAGGGCATTGATAACAGGACAAGCAGCATATTGGGCCATCTCCGTGATGGTTTCGTGCGCGTAAGTGCGTAGCACTATCACTGAGACCCAGCGTTCAAGATTGCGTGCCATGTCCGCAAGAGATTCCCGTTCACCCAGAGGGCTTTGTGTCTGGTCTACAAAGATCGCGTTACCGCCGAGGGTGTTAATTGCGGCCTCAAAAGTAAGGCGCGTCCGCAGTGACGCTTTCTCAAAAAACATCACCATCTGCTTCGCATCGAGAGCCCAGCGATACTTGCCCGGCTCGGCTTTAACGGCATGAGCAAGCTTCATTACAGCCTCAACTTCTATGGTTGAGAAATCGGCGATTGAGCATAGGTCGCGTCCGGCGAGTGACTCCGCAGGCGAGGGAAGCGTGCCCGCGGATGTTTCGGTAGTGTTCCAAAAAGATGATTTGTTAGTCATTTGTTTTGGCTCCAGTGGAATAGGACGCTGCCATTTTGGGAGCGTGTTCACTAAGAATCTCGCCGAGGGCATTGATTGCTACGTCAATATGTTCTTTTTCCAATACGTAGGGCGGCAGAAAGCGGAGGACGGTTTCGCTTGTCCGATTGATCAAAATGTAGCGCTCCAGCATCTCAGCAACGGTCTGCTTTGCCAGCTCAGCGGAATCAAGTTCGATCGCAAGCATTAGTCCCAGACCACGCACGCCGACAATTGCAGAGTGCTTCCTGGCTAGCTCAGAGAGCCTTCCGCTGAAGTATGCGCCAGTCTCAGTTACATGCTGCAGCAGATTCTGTTGCTCGATCGTGTCAATCACAGCAAGGGCTACCGCGCAGGCCAATGGCCCACCGCCGAATGTGGTTCCGTGCATGCCGGGATGAATCGCACGAGCTGCCTCATCTGTGCAAAGCATGACTCCGAGCGGCAGCCCGCCAGCAATCGGCTTGGCGAGGGTTGTCACATCCGGCTGGATGCCGTAGTGCTGATATGCGAACCATTTGCCTGTTCGGCCAAGGC
>JASHUR010000245.1 GCA_030039895.1 Acidobacteriaceae bacterium
AACGCATGGCGACTCCCACTGATACTTGATCACGCATTTGTGAAAAAATCCTTGGCCATATCCATGTTGGCCGCACTCCTCGGCCTGATCTGGCTCCTCCGCTCACACCGCTGGTATTCATTCTCTGTCTTCCTCATCTCGTTTCTCGCGACCGCATTCTGGTCAGCCGTCATTTTGCCCTTCTGAAATGAATTCCCTCTGCAAAGCGACCCTCAGCCTGGCCCTCATTTTCTGCATCACCTCTTGCGCTCCGCCCCGCCCTGACTACCCCATCATCGGAGCCAAAAATTTCACCGAACAGGTCATCCTCGGTGAACTCCTCGCCCAGGAAATCGAGGCCAGGACCCACCTCCACGTCGAGCGCCGCTTCTATCTTGCCGGATCCTACATCTGCAACCAGGCCCTCATCGCCCACCGCATCGACGCTTACGTCGAATACACCGGGACGGCGCTCACCGCCATCCTCAAGCAGCCCATCAACCGCGATCCCCAGCAGGTCCTCAACACCGTCCGCCGCCTTTACCGGCAGCGCTACAACGTCACCGTCGGCCCGCCGCTTGGCTTCAGCAACTCCTTCGCCATGGTCATCCGCGGTGACGACGCGCGCCGTCTGCACCTCACCACGCTCAGCCAGGCCGCGCAGTACACGCCGCATTGGCGACTCGGTGTCGGCTATGAATTCGAGCAGCGTCCCGACGGTCTTCGCGGACTCGAAGCCACTTACCACCTCAAATTCAACGGCCCCCCGCGCACCATGGACCTCGGCCTACTCTACCGCGCCCTCAACGACCATCAGGTCGACATGATCGCAGGCAACACCACCGACGGCCCCATCCAGGCCTTCGGACTCACCGTCCTACAGGACGACAAGCATTATTTCCCGCCCTATCAGGCAGTTCCGCTCGTCACCGACGCCGCCCTCAGGCGTTGGCCCCAGATTCAGCTCGCTCTCAACGCCCTCGCAGGCAAGATCACCGCCGAAGAAATGCGTACTATGAATGAAGAAGTTGACGGCCAGCACCGCGATCCCGCCGCCGTCGTGCGAGAATTCCGTAAGAGGGAGGGCCTTTAGAAATGCCCACGACACAGCAACACCCTGAACCCTGGCTCCGCGGAACCCATTCCGAACTCCCCGCTGTTCTCCGTGCCGTCATTCATGCATTTGAGCTGGCATGTGAAGATGTCCACTATTGGACTGCCGATCTCAGTGAGCACGAGCTGCACGCCGCGCCTTCCGGACTCACCTCCATCGCCTTCCACTTGCGCCACATCCCGCGCTCACTCGACCGCCTGCTCACCTACGCCGAAGGCAATCAGCTCTCCGCCGAACAAATCCTCTCCCTCAAAACCGAATCCGACTTCAGTGTCTCCCGCGACGTGCTCATCTCTGAATTCAACGCCGGCATCAAGTCCGCCACTGCACGCGTCCGCGCTCTTGCCTCCGCTGACCTCAACCAGTTGCGCGGCGTCGGCAAACGGCAGCTTCCAACCACCGTGGGTGGCCTGCTCGTTCACCTCGCCGACCACACCCAGCGTCACACCGGACAAATTGTCACCACATCCAAACTCGTGAAGGCCGCGCGCCTCGAAGAAATCACTGCCGTCCACAACGTCGCATAGGCTCGACGGCTCACGCCATGCGGCGAATCAGCAGGATTGTCTGGTCGTCGATCTGCTTCCCGAATCCCTGCGCGGCCTCGAGAATCTTCGCTGCCAGCTCCGGCAGCGCGGCCTGTGCGTGCTCGGCAATCGTTTTCTCCAGCCGCTCCACGCCAAACTCCTCGCCGCGTTTGTCGCTCACTTCCAGAACCCCGTCCGTCGCCACAACCACCATATCGCCGCGCTCCATCTGCATGCGCTCGCCGCCAAACTCGGGCACGTCCAGCAGCCCCAGCGGAAACTGCTCCTCTTCCAGCTTCGACAGCGCCAGCCCGTTTGCGTGCCAGTGCAGAATCGGCGGACTCGCCGCCAGCGCATAATACACCGCACCGTCCTTGCACAAGCGGAACGCACTGAAGGTCGCATACATATGCGGCTCCTTCACGTTTGGCAGCACCGTGTTCAGCCTGTCGAGCAGCACCGGCAGTGTCCGGTTCGGCTCGCGCTCCCCGGCGTCCAGCAGTGCCGTACGCGTCGCCGTCTTCAACATTCCCATCAGAATCCCAGCCTGCAGCCCATGCCCGGCAATATCGCCCAGGTACGCAATCGCATCACCGCTCGGCAGCGCCACCGCATCCACCAGATCGCCGCCTACTTTGTCGCTCGGCATTGAAATGCCATAAACCTCAAACTGTGCCGTCCGCAGCGTAAATGGAGGCACAAGTGTCTTCTGGATTCCATGCGCCAGCTCAAGCTCATTGCGCAGCTTGAACGCCTCTCTGCCCACGGCCCGACTGAAGATTACGAAAAAGATATAGGACGCGATACTCAGCACCATGGTCCCGGTGGCCGCAAAGCTAATTCCCCCCTGCATCGTAAGCGGCTGCCTCGGAAAAGCATGCGCCGTCCAGGCTTCGAGAATGGCTGCAATCCACGGGCTCAAAATCGAAAGTACAACCGGAATTACCAGATAAACCAAAGGCAGCCGGGCCATCACTACGATCCACAGTGCCGCCGTGATCCCACTCCAAATCACGCCGGTCAACACAACCGAATACGGCATCCGGCCCCCGCTCATCAGGTCGCCGTAAAATCCAAATGTCGAGAAGAGCGTTACCGCTGCCAGGAGCAGGTAGCGCATGCGCGAAAAAGGCATGGATTGAAATTGCACCCAGCGGCGCAAATACCAAGGTGTCGTCGCTCCACTAGCCATTGCCAGCAACAATAGCAGAAGTGCGATGAAAATAATCCGATAAATACTACGTTATACGCTGCTCAATGCTGCAGATGAACTTCGGGGCTGAACGAAGGGTATTTTCTCCTTCGCTCAGCCCCGAAATCCCCGTCTGACCAAGACCGCCAGCTGCGCAGGCGCCGCCGGAGGCATGCTTGTCTACAAAAACAACGGAGCCAGCACCAGCGTCACCGTCGCCAGCAGCTTGATCAGCACGTGCAGTGACGGCCCGGCCGTGTCCTTGAACGGATCGCCCACCGTATCGCCAACCACCGCGGCCTTGTGCGCTTCCGACCTTTTCCCGCCGTGCATGCCCGTCTCAATCAGCTTCTTCGCGTTGTCCCATGCGCCGCCGCCGTTGTTCATCAGCATCGCCAGCAGAATCCCGGCAATCGTTCCCACCATCAGCAGCCCGGCAACCGCCTCGGCTCCGCTCAGGTTGATCGGCACGCCCCGCAGAATTGGCCCGGCCGTAAGCACAGGGTCAAACTCGCCTCCGAAGTGCCGGAAGATCAGCCCCACCACCAGCGGCATTGCCACTACCAGAATTCCCGGAAGCACCATCTCCTTCAGCGCCGCGCCGGTCACAATGCGTACGCACCGCCCATAGTCCGGCTGCGATGTTCCTTCCATAATGCCCGGGTTCTCGCGAAACTGCTGATGTACGTCCTGAATCACCGTCTGCGCTGCGCGTCCCACTGCCTTGATCGCCAGCGACGAGAACAGGAACGTCAGCATCGCGCCCAGCAGCGCACCCACAAACACCGGCACCGAGGCCAGGTTCACGTTCGAAAAGCTCCAGTGCGCCGGCACAACCCCGCCGAATTTCGACACTCGGTTCAGCACAATCGTATGCACCGTGTCCAGATACGCGGAGAACAGCAGAAACGCCGCCAGCGCTGCCGAACCGATCGCGTAGCCCTTGGTCAGCGCCTTCGTCGTATTGCCCGCCGCATCCAGCTTGTCCGTCTTTTCGCGGATCGCATCCGGCTGGTTGCTCATCTCGATAATGCCGCCCGCATTGTCCGTAATCGGCCCGAACGTATCCATCGCCAGAATGTACGCCGACGACGACAGCATGCCCATCGTCGCAATCGCCGTTCCGTAAATCCCCTTCGCATAATCGGAGACGGTTGCTACATCCTCCAGCCCGCGCACCCCAAAGTAGTAGCTCAGCAGCAGCGCCGCGCCAATCACAACCGCAGGCAGCGCCGGAGTCTCCATGCCTACCGCAAGTCCCTGAATAATGTTCGTCGCCGGCCCCGTCGTTGAAGCCTGTGCGATGTTCTTTACCGGGCGAAAGCGCGTTTCCGTGTAGTACTCCGTGATGCGCACAAACAGAAACGACATCACAATCCCGCAGATGCCACAGCCCAGCAGCCACCACCGCGCCGCCAGCATAAAGTAGACCGCTCCTGCAAAGCCCGCCAGCGCCAGCAGCGTCGTTACGTAATAGCCTCTGTTCAGCGCATGCATCGGGACTTCGTCTTCGCCGCTGCGCACAATGGCTACGCCTACAACACTGGCCACAATGTTGATCGCCTGCACCACCAGCGGAAACAAAATCCCCTTCAACCCGAACACCGGATACAGCGCTGCGCCCAGAATCATCGCGCCCACGTTCTCCGCCGCGGTCGACTCAAAAATGTCCGCGCCGCGCCCCGCGCAGTCGCCCACATTGTCGCCCACCAGGTCCGCAATCACAGCCGGGTTCCGCGGATCATCCTCCGGAATCCCCGCTTCTACCTTGCCCACCAGGTCCGCGCCCACATCCGCGGCCTTGGTGTAGATGCCGCCGCCCAGTTGCGCAAACAGCGCCACCAGCGAGGCTCCAAATCCAAACCCCACCAGCTCATATGGCGTCTGCTGCGGATTCGCGAACCCTCCAAACGCCAGGAACAGCACGCCGATCCCCAGCAGTGACAGCCCCACCACTACCAGGCCTGTCACCGCGCCGCCGCGCAGGGCCATCTGCAGCGCCTTGCCCATGCTGGTCCGCGCCGCTGCCGCCGTCCGAATATTCGTCCGGATGGAAACCCACATCCCCGTCTGGCCGGAAAGCGCCGAGCACAGCGCTCCAATCAGAAAGCTGATCACAACCTTGTTTGCATACGGGGCCGTAAAAGGAGAAAGCCTGTATCCGATATATAGGAGCACGGCCAGCGCCACTGCGATCATCGCAATCGTACTGTACTGCCGCTTCATAAATGCTTCTGCGCCTTGCCGTATGGCGTTTGAGATCTTCTGCATCTCCGGCGTTCCCGCATCCGAGCCCAGCACAAAGTGCGCGAACACATACGCCGCAATCAGGCCCAGAACGCCCGTTCCCAGCGAAATCCAGAGATACACATGTCCAGCTGTTGCCGCAACGCTGCTTGCCTGCCATTCCAATGCCGCTGCGGGAGAGAAAAACGCCATTCAAAAGCCTCCGTGGATATAAAGCCTGTTATCTTCTGCTTCCTGCCGGACTTCCCGGCAAAAAGCGCAAACCTACACAAAACGCGCTATTAAAGCATGCGGAAGAAACCATGGTCAATGTCTTGGGGTACCCGGCTGGACACACCCTGCTCATCCCGTTCCTCATCCGGGTAAAACTCTTTAGATGCATCACGGAAAGCAGAGTCTATAGCATTTTCTTGAGCACTGTAAACCGCCGCCTGTCCTCCCGGCAGTCACTCATGCCGATAAAGGCTCGGCAAACAGAATCAGCCCGCCGTTCCCTGTTTATGCTGCTATGCTTATCCGCAGGTATTTGGCTCCCCTGAATATCACCGGTGTTGCTCTTTCACAGAGAGGCGGCATGGAATGGCAGTGAGGGCCCTCAGCGGGTATCCGTCAACCGTCAACGCAGCATTCAGGTTGCGCTCCGCTTCGCGAATTTTCTTCCTCCTGCTGCTCGCGGCGCTTCTTGCCCCTTCGCCTGCCTTCACTCAGGCTCTCACCGTCCAAAACCCCGGCACCGGAACCGTCCCTCTCGGCGGCAAGTGGCAGTTCCACCTCGGCGACAATCTCGCCTGGGCCAACCCCTCCTTCGACGACTCCAACTGGGAGCAGCTCAGCGCCAGCGAGCCTTGGGGTGCGCAAACCCATCCCTCTTATGCTGGCTTCGCCTGGTACCGTCGCCATATCGCTATCGACAATTCCGGCCCCGCCGCCACAAAGCACCTCGCCGTTCTTATTCCGCCGGTCGAAGATGCGTATGACCTTTACTGGAACGGAAAGAAAATCGGCAGCTACGGCGGCCTTCCGCCTCACGCCGTATGGTGGCTGACGGGTCATAGCGCAGTCTACATGCTTCCTGCTTCTTCCGGATCAGGAGTCCTCGCCCTTCGGGTCTGGAAAGCGCCGCTATCTTCTGTCGATCCTTCCGAGGTCGGCGGCTTCTTTGCGGTTCCCTCGCTCGGAGATGCTCGCGTACTCGCCACAAACCCCGTGCTTCGCTCTTACGCAAATGATGAGCGCCGCTTGCCCAACCTGCTGATCTCCGCTGTAATCCTGGTCGCTGGACTTCTCAGCCTGCTCCTCTATTTCCGCGACCGCGATCAGGGCCTGTACCTGTGGCTTGCTCTTTACCTTTTAGGTGGCGGACTCGTCAATCTTCAGACGATGTCTGTGGTCCGCCAGGCGCTCACATTCCGCGCCTACCAGCTCATCACTCAGTTGCTTGAATCTACTCAGGACATCTCGATGTGGTTCATTCTGCTGTCCCTTTTCGGGATGGCGAAAGACCGCCGCTGGCGCCGCGTCACCTTGTGGCTGGTTACTGCCTATCTTTCCGCGCAGGCAATCGATATCGTCGCCATCTTCCTATGGGCAAAAGCATGGCCGTCCTTACCCTGGATCGATGGGGTCACCACGGCTGTGTATTCCATCACACCCCTCTATGTGTTCGTCATCATCGGATACGGCCTCACCCGGCGCAAGCATCTCACTCTGTGGCCCCTCATCATCGCCGCCTGCTTAAGCGGACTCTATAATTGCACCGTTAATCTCCTAGGACAGGGTATCCGCTTTACCCATTGGACCATCGCAAACACCGTAATCAATCTGGGCGTCCGCATAGGCCCATACTCCTTCGGCTTTGCCTTCATCCTCAGCACTCTTATCTTCCTCGCTCTCATCTTCACCATCGCCCGCGAGCAGTTCCTTGAGCGCGAACGGCAGGCCCGCGTCGAGCTCGAAATCAAGTCCGCGCAGGAAGTCCAGAAGGTACTCGTCCCCGAAAATACCCCCGCCATCCCCGGACTCGCCATCGCCAGTATCTACCGCCCTGCCGAGGAAGTCGGCGGAGACTTCTTCCAGGTCATCCCCTCCGGCAACGGAGGCGCCATCATCGTACTCGGTGACGTCAGCGGCAAGGGCCTCAAGGCCGCCATGACCGTCTCCCTCATCGTCGGTACTCTCCGTGCGCTGGCTGACTATACCCAGAGCCCCGCGCAAATCCTCGCCGGGCTCAACCGCCGTCTCATCGGACGCACCGACGGCGGCTTCGCCACCTGCGTCGTCGCGCGCATCACGCCCGATGGTCTGGTCACCCTGGCCAACGCCGGCCACCTCGC
>JASHUR010000246.1 GCA_030039895.1 Acidobacteriaceae bacterium
ATCGAAGCCTGGTATCACCTCACTGCCAACATCAGCTACCCGCTCATGGTCGTGCTCTCCGTGCTGCTTATGCCGGCCATGATCATCCGCTTCTATCAGGGCTGGTTCCAGATGCTGCTCATCGACTTCCCGCTCTTCATGGCGTCGACCTTCTCCATCTCGTCCTTTTACCTCGTCTCGCAAAAGGAACTCTTCCCGGGCCGCTGGTACAGGACCTTTCTCTACCTGCCGTTCCTCATGGCATTGGGCATCGGCCTCACCATCACCAACACCAGGGCGGTCATGGAGGCCCTCTTCGGCATCCAGAGCGCCTTCAAGCGCACGCCTAAATACCGCGTCGAGAAGCGCGGTGAGAAATCGAAGGCGTCAAAGTATCGCAAACGCCTCGGCATCGTTCCGTGGATCGAGCTGGCTATTGGCTGCTACTTCGCCATGACTATCTGGTACTCGTGGACGAACGACAACTTCTTCACCATCCCGTTCCTGCTGCTGTTCGTCGTCGGATACTGGTACACCGGCCTGCTCTCGCTCTTCCAGGGCCGCTTTGAACGCTGGCGCTCCGGAGCCAACTTCGACGAGTCCTCGCCCAAGCCCTTTCCTGTGGGCGTGTAGCGGATGAGCCCGGAAACAACAAACGACTTTAGGCTGGCTTGCTGACCAGGCGTTTGATGGCCGGTTTATCGCTGGCCGCTTTTAGCTAACTTCACAGATCAGGCACTTCAAATACTCCGTCTCCGGAATCGTGAGCACCACCGGGTGATCCGCTGCAGCGCCACGCCGTTCGATCAGCCGCACGCGCCTTCCCGCATCGCCGGCCGCTGCAGCTACGACCGCCGTAAAGTCCGCCAGCGAGACATGGTGCGAGCAGGAACACGTCACCAGCACACCACCCGGCCGCAGCATCTTCATCGCCCGCAGATTCAGCTCCTTGTATCCGCGCAGCGCACCTTCGACCGCCCGCTTTGTCTTCGCAAACGCCGGAGGATCAAGCACGATCGTGTCATACTGCGTCCCTGCCTGGCTCCAGTCCTTTAGCAGATCAAAGGCATTCGCTTCCACCCAGTCCACCTCGATCTTGATCCGGTCCTCATTCGCCTCCAGGTTCTTCTCTGCGACTTCAAGCGCCGCCCGCGAAACATCCACGCCCGTCACACGCGAGCACGCGCGGGCCAGATGCAGCGCAAACCCGCCCTGATACGTGCACACGTCCAGCGCCTCGCCGTGCGCATAGCGGGCCGCAGCAGCATAGTTCTCGCGCTGGTCAAGAAAAGCCCCCGTCTTCTGTCCCGCGGCCGCGTCATAGTGGAACCTGAGCCCGTTCAGCAGAAATTCCGTCTGCAACTCAGGTTCGCCGCGCGTCCCGCCACGGCTGTAAAGCGGCGCCGCATCCAGCGCCACGCTCAACTGCTCCAGTTCCCGAATCCGCGCGTCCGGCCGCTCCACAATCACCGCAGGATGCAGCTCTTCCTTAAGAACGTTCGTCGCCACAATGCGCACCGCGTCGTTGTCCAGCGCCTTCGTCAGCAGTTGCAGCACAATCACGTCGGCGTACTTGTCGGCAATCAGGCCGGGCAGTGCATCCGCCTCGCTGAAGATCAGCCGGCAGGCATTCGTCTCCGCGCCCGCCAGCACGCTCCGCCGGGCGGCAATCCCGGCCCGCATCCGGCTCTGCAACACATGGAGCCACTCCGCCTCACTCGCAATCGCCTCCGTCGACACCAGCCGCAGCGCAATCTCCGATGCCGGGCTATAGAGAGCCGTGCCCAGCATCGCGCCATGCGCGTCAACAACCGGCAACAGCGCCGGGGGCTCCGCTCCCAGCGCTTCTTCGGGTATTGCCGTTACATCTGACCGGTACACCCACACGTGCCCCGCCCGCAATCGGGCCGCTGCCCTCCGCGTAACCACCGCCGCGTCCGCGCGCCACGGTACCTCAGCCTCGGACGCCTCCGGCGCGGGCCGCTTCTTTCCGGGCACCTGCTTCATCCATTGTTTGTCAGACCGATTTGCCGCCATCGAGTCATCTTCGCATAGAGTTGCGGCACACGTTTGTCACAACGGGTAGAATAGGATATGGCGGTTACACAGAGCTCTGCGGTCAAAAACCCGGCTAAACCTGCTCCTGAAGCGCTCCCGGACGGCGAACTCTTTGCGGACAAGTTCCAGAAGCTCCTCGCCTCGGTCCGCGCCAACCGCCCCAACGACGATCCTGAGATTATTCGCAAGGCCTGGCACTTCTGCCTGGAGCACCACAAGGGCCAGCTTCGCGCTTCCGGCGAACCCTATGTGCTTCACCCTCTGGAAGTTGCGCTCGTGCTCTCGGAGATGAAGCTCGACTCCACCGCCATTGCCGCCGGACTCTTGCACGACGCCGTCGAAGACACCCCGGTCACGACCGAAGACATCACTCAGATGTTCGGCGAGCAGGTCGCCCACATCGTTGACGGCGTCACCAAGATCGACAAAATCCAGTTCGCCAACCGCGAGGACCGCCAGGCCGAGAACGTCCGCAAGATGCTCCTCGCCATGGTCAGCGATGTCCGCGTGGTCCTCATTAAGCTGGCTGACCGCCTGCACAACATGCGCACTCTCGAGCACCTTTCGCAGGAGAAGCAGCAGTCCATCGCGCGCGAAACTCTGGACATCTACGCCCCGCTGGCTCACCGGCTCGGCATGGGCAAGGTCCGCGGCGAGCTCGAAGACCTGGCCTTCCGCTACGTCGACCCCTTCAGCTACGAGCAGGTGCACGAGGCCGTCGAAGCGCGCCGCAGCGAGGGCGAGCAGTTTCTCTCCGGCGTAGAAGCGCTCCTCAGGGAAAAGCTCGCCGAGCATAACATCAAGGCCCGCGTCGAGTGGCGCATCAAGCGCCTCTACAGCATCAATCAGAAGATCATCAAGTCGCGCATCTCCGTCGACCAGGTCTATGACCTGCTCGCGTTGCGCGTCATCACCACCAGCGTGCAGGACTGCTACGCAGTCTTCGGCCTCATCCATAGCGTCTGGCGTCCGGTGCCCGGCCGTATCAAGGACTTCATCGCGATGCCGCGGCCCAATCTCTACCAGTCGCTGCACACCACGGTCATGGGCGAGGGCGGCCACCAGTTCGAAGTGCAGATTCGCACCGAAGAAATGCACCGCATCGCTGAGGAAGGCATCGCTGCGCACTGGAAGTACAAGGACTCCGGCTCTCCCATCAGCGCACGCGACGAACAGCGGCTCGCCTGGGTACGGCAGCTCGTCGAGTGGCAGCGCGAGATGACCGACCCCAACGAGTTCCTGTCGACCCTCAAGATCGACCTGTACCCGGAGGAGGTTTATACCTTCACCCCCAAGGGCAAGGTGGTCGTGCTTCCCAAGGACGCGACGCCGCTTGACTTCGCCTACTCCATCCACACCGAAGTGGGGAATACCTGTGTCGGCGCCAAGGTCAACGGCCGCATCGTCCCGCTTCGCTCCAGGCTTCGCAACGGAGACATCGTAGAGGTTGTCACCCAGAACGGCCACACGCCCAGCCGCGACTGGCTCACCTTCGTCAAAAGCTCCCGCGCCCGCAACAAAATCAAGCACTGGCTGAACGAGCACCAGCGCGAACGCGCCATTGAGATCGGGCGCAAGCTGCTCGAGCGCGAGGCCCGCAAGTACAAAGTTTCCCTCGCCAAATTCGACGAGGTCGACTACGAGCGCGTTGCCGCCGACTATAGCGTGGCGACCCACAATGACCTCATGGCGGCCATAGGCTTCGGCAAGTATTCCGCGCGGCAGGTGCTCAATCGGCTGAGCCCCGGCATCGCTACCCAACCCGGCGCCGAGTCCGAACAACCAGTCGCGGAGGTCTCAGACGCTGTCCGGCGTGTCTCCATGACCAGCGGCACAGACTCGCTTCAGGTGGAAGGGCACAATGAGCTGCTCGTCTACCGCGCTCGCTGTTGCAACCCGATTCGCGGTGAGGAGATCATCGGCTACGTCACGCGCGGCAAGGGCGTTGCCGTGCACGCTCGCAACTGCCCCAACGTCCAGAACCTGCTCTACGAGTCGGACCGTCGCATCGCCGTCGAGTGGGCGCGGCCTGCTGACGAGACAGTCACCCGGCGACAAACCTATCCCGTGCGCCTCACTATCTTCTGCGACGATCGCACCGGCATGCTCAAGGAGCTGACCGCCGTCATCAGCGACGAGAACACCAACATTCGCAC
>JASHUR010000026.1 GCA_030039895.1 Acidobacteriaceae bacterium
AGCCGATGGAGTTTGGTGGTGCCGGGGATGGGCACAATCCATGGCTTTTGCGCGAGGAGCCATGCGAGCGCGATTTGGCCGAGGGTTGCGCCCTTTTGCGCAGCGATTGCTGCGAGCTGATCGATGAGAGCCTGATTGGCCTTGCGGGCGTCAGGGGTAAAGCGAGGGCTGCGGCTGCGGAGATCCTCTTTGGGGAATTCAGTTTTGTCGTCGATGGTTCCGGTGAGAAATCCCCGGCCCAGAGGGCTGTAGGGGACGAGGCCGATGCCGAGTTCTTCAAGAGTGGGCAATATTTCTGCTTCGGGACGTTTCCACCAGAGAGAGTATTCACTCTGCAATGCGGTGACGGGCTGAACGGCGTGCGCGCGGCGGATGGTTTGCGCGGCCGCCTCAGACAGGCCGAAGTGCCTGACCTTGCCCTGAGCGATGAGGTCCTTGACGGCTCCGGCGACGTCTTCGATGGGCACGTTGGGGTCGACGCGGTGCTGGTAGAGCAGATCGATGGAGTCGGTACGAAGGCGCTTCAGGGAGCCTTCGACGGTCTGCCGAATGTATTCGGGCCGACTGTCGAGGCCTACGGAGCGCGGTTTATCGCCGAGCTCGAATTTGAAGCCGAACTTGGTGGCGATGACGACCTGCTTGCGAACGGAAGCGAGGGCTTCGCCGACGAGCTCCTCGTTCTCGAAGGGGCCGTACACTTGGGCTGTGTCAAAGAAGGTGACGCCACGCTCGACGGCTCCGCGAATGACGGCGATCATCTCCTGCTTATCCGGCGTGGGGCCAAAGCCGCCGGCCATCCTCATGCAGCCGAGGCCGAGGGCGGAGACTTCGAGATTGCTTTTTCCGAGTTTGCGTTTTTGCATAAGTCCTCCGAGAGACGTGTCTGGATAAAGCGGCCTGTGGAATGCGGGTCGCTGTGGAATTGCGGTGAACTGCGCTTACGAGGCTGCTGAGATCCTGCGAGCCTCTCGCCAGTGGCCGGGGGGAACGCCTTCCCAAGCGCGGAAGGCACGGACGAATGAATTTGAGTCCTCGTAGCCGAGGAGGTAAGCGGTCTCGTTCAGCTCAAGAACGGAGTTGCTGAGATAGTAGCGAGCCATCTGATGACGGGCCTCGTCGAGGACCCGCTGGAAGCTTGAGCCGGACTCCTGCAGGCGGCGCTGGAGGGTGCGCGAGCTCAGGTGAAGCTGGCGCGCAACGTCGTCGATGGAGGGGCGATGGCCGGTGAGCCGCTCCTGAATGGCGGCACGGACAATCTCGGCGAAGGTTTCCTGCTCGCGGGCCAGTTTGAGCTCCTGATCGAACTGCGGCGCGAGCATGTCGAGCAGCTCGGCGTTGCGGGTGACGAAGGGAAGCTGCGCGTCCTGAGCGCGGAAGACGATGGTGTTGTGCGCGGCTCCGGTAACGATGGGGCAGGCGAAGTGACGCTCGATGGCTTTGATGTGCGAGCGCGGCTGGGCGAACTCGACGCGCAGGGGTGTAATGTGCGTGCCGCTGCCGTGGCGGCCGAGAGTGAGCAGCCAGGCGAAGCAATACTCGGTGAGCACGCGGGGTTCCTCATCGACGGCGAGGAGCCAACGAAAGCGAATGCTCCATTCTTCCTCATCGATCTGCTGGAGCATTTCCTCAGGGCAGGTGAGGCGCTTGAAGCGGCCCATGTGGGTGACGGCGGCGTTGAAGTTTTCTGTTGAGAGTGCTGCGATGGCCATGGGGTGAAAGCGCTCGGTGCGTGTTTCGGTGCCGAGCTTGAGGCCGATTCCGGGGTCGGTGCTGATTTCGCCGATGGCACGCCAGAGGGCGAAGAGCTCTTCAGTGGTGACGAGGATGCGCGTCTGGTCGAACAGGCTGGCCGGGAGCCCGGCCCTGCGCAGAACTGCAGAGGGACGGACTCCTGATTCTTCCAGCTTGTTGCGAAGGCGGCCGGGGACCCGGAAGTGTTTGTTCATCGTATTACTCCGATTTGAGCGATGCCATGTCGATGGAGAAGCGGTATTTCACATCAGCCTTGAGCAGTCGCTCGTAGGCTTCGTTGACCTTCTGGATGGGGATGACTTCGACATCGGAGGTGATGTTGTGCTTGCCGCAGAAGTCGAGCATCTCCTGGGTTTCGGCGATTCCGCCGATGAGCGATCCGGAGACGCTGCGGCGGGCGAAGAGCAGGCCGATTGCGCTGAGGGCCAGAGGCTTTTCCGGCGCGCCAACGAGGACGAGGTTGCCGTCGCGGGCGAGCAGCTGAATGTATGCGTTGATGTCGTGCTCGGCGGAGACGGCGTCAAGGATGAAGTCGAAGCTGCCCGCATGCTTTGCCATTTCATCGGCGTTGCGGGAGAGGATGACTTCGTCGGCGCCGAGGCGGAGAGCATCTTCCTTCTTGCCGGGCGAGGTGGTGAAGACGATGGTGTGCGCTCCGAGCGCGTGCGCGAATTTCACGCCCATGTGGCCAAGTCCGCCGAGACCGACGACGCCGACCTTTTTGCCCTTGGTTACGCCCCAGTGGCGCATGGGCGAGTAAGTGGTGATGCCGGCGCAGAGAAGCGGCGCGGCTCCGGCGAGGTTGAGGTTGGAGGGGACGCAGAGGACGAAGTGCTGGTCGACGACAACGCTGTCGGAGTAGCCGCCGTAGGTGACGCCACCGAGATGCTTGTCAGGGAAGTTGTAGGTGAGGGTGAAATTGGGGCAGAACTGCTCGAGTCCAGCCTTGCAGGCCGGGCAGGTCCTGTCGGAGTCGACCATGCAGCCGACGGCGGCGAAGTCGCCGGGCTTGAAGCGGGTGACAGCGGAGCCAACTTTAGTGACGCGGCCGACAATTTCATGGCCGGGCACACAGGGATAGACGGTGGGCATGACGTTGCTCCACTCGTTGCGTACCTGGTGAAGGTCGGAGTGGCAGATACCGCAGAAGAGGATTTCGATCTGGACGTCGTTCGGGGTTGGATCGCGCCGCGCGATCACAGTGGAGGCTAGCGGCGATGTCGCACTGGCAGCGGAATAGGCTTTCGCGTTGTACATGATGCCAGCTTAGATGCCGGAGCAGTGGCGCGATATGCAAAATGCGCCATTGTTTGTGCAAAAGACGCCAAGTTGCTTCAGGCGGCGTTCACGCGGGCAGGCCGAGACTTGGGCAGCAGGAATCCGGCGGCGATGAGCCAGATGAATCCGAGAAAGCGGACGAGCGGGATGAGGAAGAGGAGCCTGGGGAAGGCGAGTTGCAGCCAACTGAGCTCTCCGGCGACGGCGAGGACGAGTCCGAGCACGATGACCCATTTGGGAAGCACCTTCATGAAGGCGGCGGTGACGGAGACGCCTGCCATCAGCAGCCCCATGGGGACCGAGAAGCCGGGTCCGCCGAGTCCAAAGCCGAGATAGTAGAGCGCCAGCACGGAAGAGGGACTTGCCAGCACCGCAGGGTGCAGCATGGCCCACATGGTCATGGTGCCCGCGAACGCGTCAGCGACGACGAGAAATCCTCCAATGAGCGCGATGTAGGTGCCGGTTGCGCGCGCCCCGAGAAAATGCAGGCGGCTGACGACGGCGGCGGTGAAGAGGCCGAGGCAAACCATGGCTCCGAACTGCAGAACGATGCAGAAGAGGACGCGCGAGCCGTATGTCTGGAAATAGGGAACGATGACGGACGCCGGTTCCCAGGGGCCGGGCCAGTAAGGCAGCTTGTAGAGCATGGTCACCGGGTACAGCCCGACGCAGAAGAGCAG
>JASHUR010000247.1 GCA_030039895.1 Acidobacteriaceae bacterium
GAGCAGATCCTCAATCAGCAGTTCCTGGTCTCGGAGATGCAGAAGGTGCTGTACGCCGTCGAATCCTTCGACCAGATCTACCAGGCTACGCGCGAAGCAGAAGCGATTTTCTGCTAGAAGCGGTCTTCTGCGAAAACGGGACCGGCGGGTACCATGCCCGTCGGCCACGGTTTTAGTCGTTCAAATTCAGGCCTGCATACATTCCAGAGCAAGTGCTTTGAATTGTTAGGATTGTCGTCTACTCGGGCTAAACAGGCTTTTCGCGAAGGTTAGGAAACAGGGAACTCAGGGGAAAATCTTCGCACCTCTTTAACAAAGCATGATGCACAATGCAAATTGGAGAAAACGTTGCCCCGAATTCACTTTCATCAACAGTTGGTCGAGCTCAAGGACAAGCTGCTGACCATGGCAGCCCTGGCGCAGCAGACAATGGAGGCCGCGGTTGAGGCCTATGTACAGCGCAATGCTGCGCTTTGCCAGTATGTGCGCGAGAACGAGACCGCGATCAACACCCAGCACCTCGAAGTGGATGAGATGGCCTGTGACCTGCTGGCCAAAGAGCAGCCCATGGCCATCGATCTGCGCTTCATTCTTGCCGTGATCAAGATCAACGGCGACCTCGAGCGCGTTGGCGACCAGGCGATGAGCATCGCATTGCGCACGCTGGCTACGATCGAGGAAGAGCCCGTTGATTTGCCGGTAGACATCTTCACCATGGGCGGCTATGCCGCGCGGATGATCCGCACGTCGATCCAGGCGCTGCTGGACGGGGACGCTCCTTTGGCCGAGTCGATTCTGGACATGGATGACGAGATCGACCGGATGAATCGCGTCGCGCATGGCGAGCTGATCAGGATCATTCAGGAGAAGTCGGAGGTCGCGTCGCAGGCTTTGCAGGCGATCATCGTTTCGCGTAACCTCGAGCGCATTGCCGACCACGCCTGCAACATCGCCGCGGACGTCATCTTCTGGGTGCGCGGCGCCGACGTGCGCCACCAGTTAATTACAGCGGAGTAAGGGCGGATTGGTTGGCTTGCGCGCGACCCGGGACATCTCTTAATCAGTCGTTCGACAAGACGCATAGCCGAGTGCGGTTCGAAAACAGCGCATCCACTTCCGGATGGTTGCCAGGAAACAATTGGTTCGACAGCCCCGCGGCGAGGAAGCAGTGGGCCTCCCCGCTGCGAAGTTAGACTATTCCGCCGCCGCAGGTTTTGCGGCCAGAATGTGCTTGAAACTCCTGCGGTACTCAAGAAAAACCAGCACCCACAGCACGCATGCCACCAGCGCCGGGGGAATGGTCGCAGGCGAAAGCGTCAGATGAAATGCGAGAATGTTGTAAAGCTCCGCTGCAAGCAGAGTGAGGGCCAACGGCACAAAGTATCCCGAGAGCAGCAGCAGCCCGCCAATCAGTTGCACTGCGAAGAAAAAGGCGGCGAAGTGCGAGGAACTGATGGCGACGAAGAACTGAATCGCCAGCGGATTCGTCGGCGGTGGCTGGTGGATGAAGTTCAAAAATCCGTTGAGACCGAAGACAGTAAACATCAGCCCCAGAAGATATCGCGCAATGATAAACACCTTTTTCATGGGCCGTCTCCCTTAGATTGTCTGCGCGTGCGTTTGCACGGCTTGAAGATGTGGCGCAAGGAACGCATCACGGTCCTGCCCGTAATTCAGCGCCGCAGTTCCACCCGCGGTGAGGAAGGTCGCATCTGTTACACCGAGAAAACCAAAGACCGACCGCAGATACGGCTCGACAAAATTGAACGAAGCCATCTGCGTCTGCGCATCGTAAATGCCTCCGGTCGCGATAATGAATGTCGCCTTCTTACCGGTGATCAGCCCCTTCGGCGCTCCGTCCGCATAGGAGAAGGTCCTGCCGACACGCGCAATCTGGTCGATCCAGAGCTTCAGCACCGAGGGCACACCAAAGTTATGCATCGGCACGCCGAAGACGTATTCATCGGCCTGCTCTAATTCGGCGATGAGTGTGTCGGAAAGCGCGAGCAGATCCCTCTGCTGCTGGGTACGCGCCTCCTCCGGCGTGTACGCGGCGCCCACCCACTCGGCGGTAATGGGCGAGATTGCGGTGGCGTTGAGGTCGCGGTCGACAACCGTCCCACCCGGGTGGGAAGACTTCCACTGGGTGACAAAGGCATCGGTCAGTTGACGCGAGACAGAGCGGCCGTACAGCGGACTGGAATCAATGTGAAGAAGAGTAGACATAGCAAGAAATCTCCTATGCGACAAATGATGCTTAATGTACATTTGTCGATTCAAATAAATCGACAAATGTTGCTTACGCATCTTATGTAGAGAAGGACTATGCTTAAAGGTGTGACCTCGTGGGCGCTCGAACCCGGCAACGTGGTAGAAACGACGGATCCCCGTATCCTCCGCAGCCGCCGCATGCTCATGGAAGCCTTGGTCAAATTGTTGGTTCAAAAAGAGTTCGACGATATTTCCGTTCAGGAGATCGCCGACGAGGCCGGGTTGAACCGGGCCACCTTCTACCTCCACTACCCAGATAAGAATGCCCTGTTGCAGGCAATGACCGCGGCCCGCTTCCGTGAGCTGATCGCGCGCCGGGGCCTTTCCTTTTCAAATTGCGATGGCGCACTGCGCGCCATTGTGCTGGGCGTTTGCGACTATCTTGCGGAAAGTACGGGCTGCCCCAGTCAATTGGCGAAATTGCCACTGGAAAGGTCCATCATCCCGGTTGTGGAGAGTATGTTCCTGGAGGGTGCCAGCCATCATGAAATGCCACCGGGTGCGGATCCCGAACTGATCGCGACGACGGCTGCCTGGGCTGTCTTTGGGGCCGCGCGCCGATGGTACCAGACACCTGACCGGATTCCCGCAGAAGAGATGGCTGCCAGAATCGAGGCTATGGTGAAGCCGGTCTTTCTTAGCGCTCGCATGGAGTAGACTTCTCATCGCAGCACCCACCTACCGGTCGTTCCCTTTCTAGCGGCAGCAGTCTAACCGCTTGCTAAGCGGTTCGAGGGTGATGAGACGCTTCACCATTTCATAGTAGCCAATCGTCGATAGTACCCACGCGCGGGCCCGCATCCGATCGATTCCTGCACCAGCTACACTAGATCTATGGCTGGATTGGTCTTGGACGGTAAGGCGTATGCGAAGGAGCTTGAGGCGGAGCTTCAGGAGCGGGTTAGGAAAATAAAGCAAAAATCAGGCAGCGATGAGCCGCCGATTCTGGCCACGATTCTCGTCGGCTCCGACCCAGCATCCGCAACTTATGTCAAGATGAAGGGCAACGCGTGCCGCCGCGTCGGCATGGAGTCGCTGAGCGTGGCGTTGCCTGAGGAAACAACCACAGAGCAGCTGCTGGCGCAGATAGATGCCCTCAATGCGAACCCGCAAGTGCGTGGGATTCTGCTGCAGCATCCGGTCCCGAAACAAATCGACGAACGCGCGTGCTTTGACCGCATCGCGCTCGAGAAGGACGTCGACGGCGTCACCAGCCTGGGCTTCGGCCGCATGGCCATGGGCGAGGCGGCGTATGGCTCGGCGACGCCGGCGGGAATTATGCGCCTGCTTCGGCGCTACAAGATTGAAATTGCGGGCAAGGAGGCAGTTGTAGTCGGCCGCAGCCCGATTCTGGGCAAGCCAATGGCGATGATGCTCCTGGCCGCCAACGCTACCGTGACGATTTGCCATTCGCGCACGAAAAACCTGCCCGAAATCGTGAAGCGCGCTGAATTGCTGGTCGGCGCGGTAGGGAAGCCGCAGTTCATCAATGCCGAGTGGGTCCGCGACGGCGCTGTGGTGGTCGATGCCGGGTATCATCCCGGCGGCGTGGGAGACATTGAGCTGGGTCCTGTAATTGAGCGCAGCGCCGCGTACACTCCGGTACCCGGCGGCGTAGGCCCCATGACCATTGCCACGCTCATTGCCCAAACCGTTGAAGCAGCAGAAAAGGCAGTTTGAAGCATCCCC
>JASHUR010000248.1 GCA_030039895.1 Acidobacteriaceae bacterium
GTGAAGTTGGGGTCCGCAGTCGAGATCGTGTCATAGCTCCCGCCGTTGGCGAAACCCTTAACAAATGCCTGGTTGACCGCGGCCAGCGACTGCGTAAAGCTTCCCGGCTGCGAAGGATCAACGAGGTTAAACAAACTCGAAAACGACGGATTCAGTGGAGGGTTGCTCAACAGGTCATCGGCAACTGTCGCCGGAAAGACGTCGCTGAATATACCAAAACCTCCACGGAACAGAGTGTAAGGATGATTGGGCGGAGAGAAGGTAAAGCCCAGGCGAGGATTAACCGTGACCTTCTGCAGGTTGTCGAAGGCAGTCTGCAGACCGGACAAAATTGCCTTGTTGTACGGCGTGTCAAGTCCTGCGGTCACCTGGGTGTAGCTGCCGCCCAGGTGCGCAAAGCAGCTTGTCACGCAGACCGCATTTGAGTTGTGCTCCACACGAACGCCCGCCGTGAACTGGAAGTTTGGCGTTGCTTTCCACTGGTCCTGCGCATACAGGCCCAGGTTATACAGCGCGATCGGCTCGCTCAACCGCGTCGGAAAGTTCTGTAGGCCCTCCAGCATCAGGCCAGCGCCGAACAGGTCATCAGAGGAGAACGCGCCAGCTGCAGCAGGCCCAAATTCGGCCCCGAGAGGTACGGTCAAAATGCCAAGATCGGCATCCGTCACGTCGTTCCGCTTGAAGATGAAGCCAAAGCTCATCGTGTGCTTGCCATGTGTGTAGCTAAGATCATCGTTCACCTGGTATTGCGTAACATCGCGCCCCTGTGGGAAGACATAGCCAATGCCACCCAGATTGCTGAATGAGCCATCCACAAAGTCCAGCGTATAGGGGAACGTAGACAATTCTTGAGAAGGATTCGGGTTAACAAAATACGCACTGTACCACGCGCCTGCAAGCAGGAACTGGTTCACCAGATTCGGAGAGAAGGTGTGCGTCTCTTCGAACTGCCCTTCATAATCCGGCTGATCGCTCTGATCAGTGAAAGCCGTATTTATCGGATCCACGTAGGTCGGCTGCACGCCGTGGTCTCGCTTGAAGTGGATGAACATGCTGTCGTTCGGACCCAGCCTCTGGTCATAGCGCGCCGTAAAAAGAACCTCGGTCAGGTGGTTCCTGGGGCTGGCAATGAAATAGTCAGAATAAGTGGTCCCGGCATAAGGCTGAGCCGTGGACGCACCCGGTGCGGAGTTATAGAGACTGAAAATCTTTTCGTAGAAGGGGATCTGATCTGAATATGGGGCGCCCTCTGCGGTCAGATTGCTGATCACAGCGGATTCGTATGACGCGCTCGGAACAATAACAAAGTCCGTCGGTGAGGTCACAAACGAAAGACCCTCATAGTTCACAAAGAAGAACGCCTTGTTCTTCACAATGGGACCGCCCGCAGCCGCGCCCCACTGGTTGGCGTTCGAAAAGGCCTCCGGCGCACCGGTGTAGTCGTTGAACCAGTCGTTCCCGTTCAGGTCGCTGTTGGTCCACCAGTATGTCGCGTTCCCGTGGAACTGGTTGCTGCCCGAACGGGTCAGAACGTTCTCCTGCACGCCGCCCAGCCCGCCGTACTGCGCGCTGTAAGCGTTGGCGACAATGTTCACTTCGTCAATATCGTTGCTGCCCAGCAACAGGTTGCTCGGGCCGGAGTTGTTCAGGTTCAGGAACGGATCGTTGTCCTGCGCTCCATTCACCGTGAAGTTGTTCGAGGTCGCCGGCAGTCCGAACGCGGACGAGTTGCCGTACCCCATTTGCGTGTTCATCACCACGCCCTGCGTCAGGTTGATGTAATACGTGATGTCGCCACCGGGGTTCGGCAGGTTCTGCACCTGATTCATGGTGATCGTCGTCGCCAGATCAGAGTTCTCCGGCTGCAGCAGAGGCACCGTCTGGCCTTCAACCTCAACTGTCTGGATGCCCTTCGCAACCGCCAGCTTCATATTCACCGTGGCCGTCTGTCCAACCGCAACAACAACCTTCCGTTGCGTCGTCTGGAAGCTCGGTGCGCTGATAACCACGAGGTAGTTGCCCGGCTTCAGCAGCGCGGCGCGATAATCACCGGCGCCGCCCGTTTTCAGGGTCAGCGTGGCACCGGTATCGGTGTTGATGACATTGACAGTTGCGCCGGGAATGGCCGCGCCCGTGGCGTCGACAACCGTTCCAGCAATGTCTCCGGAGATGAGCGACTGCGCCTTGAGGTTCCCGGGCAGTGCCAATGCGCACAAAAACACCAGACTCAGGGCAACGAGAAACTTGGAAATTGATCCTATATAACGCGGGCAGGGATTTTTCATATCCAGTCGGTGTTGCAATTTTGTGACCGTCCTGTAACATCTGCTTGGCACCAATCTTAATTATTTGATTTCATGTTATTTAATGCTCAGATTTTGCCCGCCAGACCGCCCCCTATACCGCATTTCTAAATCGGGAATTCCATGTCCCTACACCAAAATGAAATCCGCACTATTAAAAATCATAGAAATCTCCTCATGCGCTCTTGATTGACTCACTTCTTACTGCTCCCGCCCCCATTGCGTCTCCCTGAACCCAGCTCTCCCCTCTACCGCCGCCGTTTGCGTCAATAATTAAGAAAGGAAAGGCGCACCATCCATGAACACCCTGAAGACCACATTTCTCCTCACTGCGCTCACACTTATTCTCGTCCTCGCTGGAGGCTACTTCGGCGGAACCAACGGCATGGTCCTGGCCTTCATCATTGCCGCCGCAATGAACTTCTTCAGCTACTTCTACTCCGACAGGATCGCGCTCTCCATGTACCGCGCCCAGCCCGTCACCCGTGAGCAGCTTCCGCGCGCCTACGCCGTTGTCGAGCGCATGACCCAGCGTATGGGTCTCCCCATGCCGAAGATCTACGTCATCCCCACCGACTCGCCCAACGCCTTCGCCACCGGACGCAATCCGCAGCATGCTTCCGTCGCCGTCACCCACGGCATCCTCAACCTGCTCAACGACGACGAGCTGGCAGGCGTGCTCGCCCACGAACTCGGCCACGTCAAAAATCGCGACATCCTCACCAGCTCTGTTGCCGCCACGCTCGCCGGAGCCATCACCCTCCTCGCCCGCTTCGCCTTCTGGGGCGCCCTGTTCGGCGGATACGGTGGCGGCCGCGGCCGCCGCGGCGGCGGACTTGGCGCACTCCTCATGCTTGTCCTCGCCCCCATCGCCGCCATGCTCATTCAGCTCGCCGTCTCGCGTTCGCGCGAGTATGAGGCCGACGCCACCGGCGCCCACATCACCGGCAATCCCTACGCCCTCGCCAGCGCGTTGGAAAAACTCGACGCCTACTCCAAACGCCTGCCCATGGCCGCATCGGCGACCACCGCGCATCTGTTCATCGTGGCCCCGGTCATCAGCGCCCACGATCTTGCCGGCCTCTTCTCCACGCATCCTCCTATCCCCAAACGCATCGAGCGCCTCATCGGCCGCACCAGCGTCTACGGCATGCAAAACCGGTGATTTAAAAAATGAGCAGAAAAGAGAGGAAGTCACCTGCACAATGAAAACCGCCATCCGTTCCATCATTCTGCTTTGCATCGTTCTCTGGCTAGGCGGAATCCTGTTCTTCCCCATCGTCGCCGCAACCGCCTTCACCTACCTGCCGGACACGCACGCAGCCGGGACCATCGTCGGCCACTGCCTGCGCATCCTGCACTATGAAGGACTCATCTCCGGCACGCTCATCGTTCTCTTGCTGCTCCTGGCCCAGGCCGTCAGGGCCGTGCCGCGCAGCGTGATCGTACCCGTCGTGCTCACGCTCATTATGTTGGGATTCACTGCCTACTCGCAGTTCTCCGTCATTCCGCAGATGGAGCGTGACCGCATCGCCGCCGGCGGAGTCATCGACGCCGTCCCGCCCAACAACCCCTACCGCA
>JASHUR010000249.1 GCA_030039895.1 Acidobacteriaceae bacterium
CACAACGTCAGTATATTACATATTACGTAATACGTCATGCGGAATATCGAAGGCAGGGACTACGGGAAGTCCATACTTTCACTCAAGAATGCTTGTTTAGTTGGTGGAATTGGCTGCATCCTAGATGCTTATGAACGGGATGGAAGCAGAGAAGGCGCTGGACAAGGTAGAGAAGCGGAAGCCGGAGCGGTCGCTGCTGAAGGGCGCGGCAGCGGGGCTGATTGGCGGACTTGTCGGGGCAGGAGCGAAGGTTCTGGCCGAGAAGATCTTTCCGCCGCGCGAGCCGGGGAGGGTTTCTCCGGGCGTGGCGCTGGTGGAGCGTGCAGCGGGACATGCGCTGACGGACGAGCAACGGCGCGTGACGGAAAGCGCGATCAACTGGGGGTTTGGTGCGGCGGCGGGAGCGGTGTACGGCGCAATGGTGGAAGAGGAGCCGACGCTGGGAGCGTGGAAGGGCGCGGCGTTTGGCCTGGCCCTGAACCGGATTACGCATGAGGCGGTGCTCCCGAAGCTGGGAGTGGTTCCGCGGAAGAACGAGCAGGCGGCGCAGGAGCGCATAAGTGAATGGATCACCCACGCGATTTTCGGGGTTGTGACGGATGTGGTGCGGCGCGGGGTGAGAAAGACACTATGAGCAAATCTTCAACTCAAGCTTGAGTGCTCTCTGTTTTGGATTGAGCCAAATACAGTATCAGGGTTTAGCGGCAGGCGCGGGCGGGGTGAGGGATTCGACGCCGATGTGAGCGCCGGCGTCTTCACTTTCCTCGGAGATCTTGCGCAGAGAGACATGGTCGAAGCGCGCCCAGGTGAGCCCGATGGGGATGACGCTGAGGAAGGTGACGATGAGCAGGAGCGCGCCGCAGCCGAGGGCCGGCTCCCATGCGGCTGCAAAGAGCTGCTGCATGGCGGCGGCGAGGACGGCAATCTGAGTGAACCATCCGATGAAAGGAAGCTGCAGGGCGCTGGCGGCCATTCCGGCGGCCATGAGAACGAGGCAGCAAGCGAGGGTGATGGTGTGCAGCGGGGGCGAGTCGACAAAGGCGCGGATGGTCACCAGATAGGCGAGGGTGATGAGTCCCCACATGAAGAGCGAGAGCAGGAGAGCTGAGATGACATCGCGGAGCGAAGCCAGCATGTCCAAGCCTTCGCGGAAGGCCAGGATTTTGGCAGATACGGAATCGGCAAGGCTTTCAGAAAGTGTGCTGAGGACCTTCTGCGATACACCGGCGACAGCGGCTCCGCTGAGGCGGATGGAGGTAGCGAGAACAGCGAGAGTGAGGGTCCCGACCAGGCCAATCAGGGCAATGTGACGCAGCACTTCGGGATGCGGCAGGGTGGCGCGATCGGGCGCAAAGAAGAGCACGGTGGAAAAGATGAGCGCGGTAGCGCCGAGATCGAACATGCGCTCGACAACATAAACCGCAACCTGCGAGCTCAGCGGGAGCTTTGCGCGCCGGGAGACGAGGTAGGGCCGGACGAGGTCGGCGGGACGGCCGAGAAGGGCGACTCCGGTAAAGCCGATGACCTGGGCCCCGAGCACGTCAAACCATGGACGGCTGAAGAGCGGGATTTTCTTTACGGGCTTGAGGAAGAGCACCCAGCGAAAGGCGCGGACAACATAGCCAAACCAGATGCAGGCGACGCCGATGGCGATCATCGTCCAGTCGGCGAGCTTCAACTGCTGGACGAAGACGCCCCAGTTGAAGTTGATTTTGTGGCGCGCGTAGAGAATGAGCGCGACCAGAGCCAGGCCCACAACCAGATAGAGAATCCAGGTCTTCTTCTTCAAACAGATCGTTCCTTTTGCTTCTATTGTGCCTGTTTGCGAGGCCCTAGTGAATGGCCGCGGCTACCTGCGTGAGCCTGCGGGATTTACGGGCGGCCACGCGGCGGTTGAACTCGTGGATGACGCGGGCCACGTAGAGCTGCGTTTCATGGTAGGGCGGGATGCCGTGCCAGCGGTCCACGGCGGCAGGGCCGGCGTTGTAAGCAGCAAGGGCGAGGGCGAGATTGTCGTGGTAGCGATGGAGCAGCGCGTCAAGGTAGGCTGTGCCTCCCCGGATGTTCTGCCGCGGAGCGAAGGCATTGGTCACGCCGAGCTGGGCGGCAGTCGAGGGCATGAGCTGCATGAGTCCCTGGGCCCCGGCATGGCTGACGGCGCGAGGGTGTCCGGCGCTCTCTTCGCGAACGACGCTGGCGAGCAGATCGACGTCGAGGTCGTGGGCCTGACCGGCGTTGGCGAGAAGCTGGTGCAGCTCGACAGGGGTAAGGCTGGATTCAGCGGCGGAGCTGGCCGCGGACTGTGGTACGACAGGCCTGGCGCTGGGCAGGGTTACTGTTTCTGCCGAGGCGATCTGGGCCGCGCTGACCTCAATGAAGTTGTCGCTGCCGGAATCCATATATAGACGCACGCGATTGCCGCCGGGACCGCTGACGACGGCGCGGTGGTCGCAGATGAGGTGGAATCCGTTGGTGAGGGTGATACGCTCGGCGGCGTGGACCGCGGTAGAGAGGGCAAATGCGGTGATGCAGGCGAGCGCCACGCGTGCTGTAGCGGATTTTGGATAGACGGCCGGCATCAGGGCAACTTTATCACTCTCTTCGCTTTCGGGGCCTAATTCTTACGGAATTTAATGGGCGCCTGCTCCCGCAGACTGGACGCTGAGGGAGTCCAGGACGCTCTCGATGGCGAGGGCGACACCGTCCTCGTCGTTGGAGGCGGTGAGCTGCCAGCCACGGGAGCGGGCGATCTCAACAAGGCCAGGCGCGGCGTTGGCCATAACGACGGGCTGACCAACAAACTCAAGCATCTCAAGGTCGTTGAAGTTGTCTCCGATGGCCATGATTTCGGCAGGCACGATGCCGTGCGACTGGGCGAGGCGGCGCATGGCGACGCCTTTGGAGCAGCCGGGAGGCAGAATGTCGAGGATGCTGAGGTCGCGGACCGGATACTCGGTGCGGTGCAGCTCGATTTTGCCAAAGAGATTGCTGTCTTCGAGCCAGGAGTGGGCCTCGCTCATACTTTCAAGAGTTCCGCAAACCATTCCCTGTACGGGCGGCTCGCCGGAGTCGAAGGCGCGCTCAAGGGGTCGGACCTCGGTAATCCAGGGGCGGTTGGACTCAACCCAGGGAGCGATGCGGGCGTTGAGCTGATCGATGGATTCAAGGACGAGCTCGCCCGGACCCTCGCGGTCGAAGGTAAAGACTGTGGTTCCGCCGAAGCGGCGCAGCAAGGGACAGAGCTCAAGGGCTGTGGCGGTGGGCAGGAAGAAGCGGTCGATGCGGTCTCCGCCGAGGGTGCGTGTGACGGTGCCGTTGGAGGTGACCATGACGGTCTGCGGTTTAAGTCCGATGGGGTGAATAAGCGGGGTGGCGTAGGCCTGGCGGCGTCCGGTGGCGATGACGATTTCGATGCCGGCAGCTTCGGCACTCAAAAGGGCGCGGCGGTTGCGGTCGCTGATGCGCGTTCCGACAGAGGGGAGCAGCGTGCCATCGATGTCGATGGCTATGAGTTTCGGTGGAAGGGGCATTGCGATCAGTTTACCGGAGTACAGGAGGTTTTTGCGGAGAATGTGTACACTAGTTGCATCAATAGTGTACACTCTGTACATGGAAGTTTCCATTACCCGGTTTCGGCGTGAACTTTTCAACCTGGTCAATCAGGCCATGGAAGGGACCGAGGTCTCGGTTATTTACAAGGGGCAGCGGTTCAAGATTGTCCCCGAAGCGTTGGCTGGCCGCAAGCTGGACCGCATCACGCCGCTGCAGGTGATACGCCCGGGAGTGACATCGCTGGAGGATGCGGAACTCAAGGAAGAGATGCAGCGGAAGCTCGAGGAAGACTGGAAGACGCTTTGACAGGGTATCTCGATACGCATGTGGTGATATGGCTGGCAAACAGAAGCCTGGAGCGCTTGACCAGACGAGCCCGCCGCGCGGTTGAACAACATGATCTGCTGATCTCCCCCATGGTGATGCTGGAGCTCGCATATCTGTATGAGCGCAAGCGCATCACGCTACCCGCTCGCGATGTGCTCCTGAAGCTGGAACATGAGATCGGGTTGCGGGTATGCGGTCTGCCGTTCCCGCAGGTGGCCAATGCAGCGTTGGATGAGCTGTGGACACGCGATGCCTTTGATCGCGTGATCGTAGCCCAGGCAAAGGCCAACGGCCTTGCGCCACTTATCTCTGCCGATGAAGAGATACAGCAGCACTATCCTAGAACCATCTGGTGAGGGCTGACTGTCGAGGCAACACGCTCCGCGCCACCCTGTTCCGAATTTGATTCCCCGCGGGTCATAACTTGCGACTCAGAGACGGGTTGATTTTGTGCATCGCGGTTGATGGTGAATCCTCTAAAAATGCAGGCGCGCGGAGGGATGGATTTTGGCTGAGGACATGTTTGCGAATCCGGTATGGCATGCGTTGGAGGCCCGGCAGCGGAGGTTGCGGGGCAGGGGCGGAAGTACCAGTCGGATGTGGCTCCGTTTGGCGCAGTCGGGGAGTGGAACGAGGAGTCGGCTGGTGAATTGCGCGGGCTGCTGAGGCCAAAAGAGGTTATTTACCTGATGGGGGAAACGCCCGTAAGCGCACCTGCAGAGCTAGCGCCGGGGCTACGGCTGCAGGGGACGCTGGCGGGCCTGCAGATGATCTTTCCGGAGTGCTCGACGCAGGAGCCCCGGTTTCGGCGCCGGGACGATGTTGAAATCGTCAGGCTGTCCTGCGCAGATGCAGCGGACATGGTGGAGCTGACGACGATTGCGTTTCCGGGATATTTCCGGATGAGGACCTGCGAGATGGGCGCGTATTACGGAGTGCGCGTGGACGGGCGGCTGGTGTCGATGGCCGGAGAACGCATGAAGTTTGACCGCTATGTAGAGGTAAGCGGGGTGTGCACGCATCCCGAGCATACAGGCAAGGGATATGCGGCAGCACTGATTACGCAGCTGCTGGCTGATCACAGGCGGGACGGATGGATTTCCTGCCTGCATTTGAGCGCGGCAAACAAGCGAGCATTTGATTTGTACGAACGGCTGGGGTTTGTGACCAGCCGCGAAGTGAAGTTTCATAAGGTTGTGAGGGATGAGTAAGGCGGGGTGGCGTTGATCGCGCGGTGCTTTACTTTTCGGGGCCTTGGAGCACAACCTGATGAGAGAGCGCAACTGAAAAAGATTGGAGATTGCCTTGCCGGAGATTGCGAGCGCTGCTGAGGTTGGGGAGCTGACGGCGGACTATGCCGTGGCGTTTGGGCCGGATAACCCCTTTTATGCGGAGAGCACGCTGCCGTTTCAGGCTCCGCCGTTTGACCGGATCAAGGACGCGGATTACCAGCCGGCGATTGAAGCAGGGATGGCGGAACAGATCCAAGAGGTGGAGGCGATCGCGGAGGACCCGGCTCCGCCGACTTTTGAGAACACCTGCGAGGCGCTGGAAAAGACGGGGCAATTGCTGAGCCGGGCGCTGGCAGTGTTCCACGGAGTGGCGAGCGCGAATATGAATCCGGAGCTGGAGCGGGTGCAGACAGTTGAGGCCCCGAAGCTGGCAGCGCACCGCGATGCGATTTACCTGAATGCGAAGCTGTTTGCACGGATCAAGGCGGTGTATGACGAGCGGGCCGAGCTTGAGCTTGATGCGGAGCCGCTGCGGCTGCTCGAGTACATTTACGACAATTTTGTGAAGGCGGGAGCGGCACTGCCGGACGAAGACAAGGCCAGGCTGAAGGAGTTGAACCGGGAAGAAGCGACGCTGTCGAACGAGTTTATTGTGAAGCTGCTGGCGGCGGCCAAGGCCGCGGCCTTCCAGACAACAGACAGGGTTGCGCTGAAGGGGCTGAGCGACGCGCAGATGGCGGCGGCGGCCGAGGCGGCAAAGGAGCGCGGT
>JASHUR010000250.1 GCA_030039895.1 Acidobacteriaceae bacterium
AGAGCAAACCCGCGGCGACGGCGAACCGCATCATACGGGCAGTGCCCCAGCGTTTGTGTCCGTACCAGACCATGGCCGGGCAGAGCGCAACGGCGATGAGCGCGCCATCGGGGCGCAGCAGCGCGGCGTAGCTCCAGGCAAAGGCTTCAAGCAGTGCCCAGCGCCAGAGCGGGGTTTCGAGAAACCGGACAAGGGCGTAAAGGGCCAGGATGATGAAAAAGATCTCGAGCGTCTCCGTAAGCGGAGTGGCGGAGTAATTGGCGGTGAAGGGGCACAAGGCGGAGAGCCAAAGGGCCCACCATCCCGCCTTGCGGCCCCAGATTCTGCTGGTGAACGCAGCGAGCAGCAGGCAACCAGCGAGATCGAAGACGACCTGCGTGAACATGACCGCGTTGTAGTGCTCAAGCCCGAACAGCTTGAAGCAGGCGATGAGGAAAAGCGGGTAGCCGGGCAGACGGATGAGGGTAGGGCGTATAGCGTCGCTGGGCTGGGTGAGCCCGTAGATGCCGTGCAGCATCCAGTTTTTGGCGATGTCGCCATAGACGAGGGGGTCGCCCAGAATACCGGGATATGCGTGGATGAACCAGAGACGAAGGATGGCTCCGAGGACAAGCGCGATCAATGCAACCCACCAGTGGCGCGACAGAGCGGACTGCGCAGGGGGCCAAGAACGCATAGAGGCAGGGTACAAGGTATCGCCTTCAGCGTACAGGATTCAGAGGGGTTTGGCGGGTTCTGATGCAGCCATCCCCTGTAAAGTATTAAAGAGTAGATTGCGCCCACGATGAAGCAGGTTTTCTACGACCCGAACCTAAAGCGATGGAAGCGGCTGCGCCGCGTGACGGACTTGGCGTTTCTGCTTGCCACGGTGGTCGGTATTGTCTTCATCTTCAGCGTTGTGAAGGGCGAGCGGCTGCCGGACCTTCTGATACCGACGCAGAAGCGCAACTACAAGGCGCTCAACGAGCGGCGAATCGGCGATAAGCTGCGTAAGACCCTGGAGCGAACCTCTCACCGGCGGTCACGCCGTCCGCCCTCGGAAGTGACCATGAACGAGGGCGAGGGCCTGCGCGCTGCGTTCTATGTGAACGACGAGCCCAGCTATTCGGCGCTGAAGCAGCACATTGGCCAGATCGATATGCTCTTTCCGGACTGGCTGCATGTGGTGACAGCGGACGGCAATCTGGTGGGGGCGACGCCCCAGTATCCGGTCACACTGTACAGCGTAGTAGACAACGCGGGCGTGCATGGGGTTGACCCCGAGGACCGCATTTCGCGGCTGATCGCGGCGACAAAAGACAGTATGGAAGTCTTTCCGATGCTGAATGACTATAACCCGCTGGTCCAGGACTGGACCGGCGATGCGATCGGCAAGATGTTGCAGAACCCGGCGGCGCGGCAACGGCTGCATGACCAGCTGGACAAATTTCTCTACGCGAATCCGCAGTATCACGGCATCTGCCTGGACTTCGAGTCGATTCCGGACCAGGACCGCAAGCTGTATGCAGAGTGGATTGCCGAGCTGTACCACGACCTTCATGCGAAGAACCTGCGGCTGTATGTAAATGTTGCGGTCGGCAGCAAGGACTGGTTCCTGAAGTCGCTGGCGACTAATGTCGATGGCGTAATTCTGATGAACTATGACGAGCACGAGGACTCAAGCGAGCCAGGGCCGGTTGCCGGGCAGAGCTGGTTCGACGCCAACCTGCAACACCTCCTGAATGTGATTCCCAGGCAGAAGATCATTTGCGGAATCGGCAACTACGGCTATGACTGGACCCTGCCATTGCAGCAGAAGGGCAAGCGAGCTTCGAACAAGGTCCTGGATGTGACTGACGTGAGCGTACAGGAGGCATGGCAGCGAGCAGCTGAGGCCGGCGCCGATGTGCATTTGTTCGGCGATGAATTGAATCCATATTTTGCCTACGACGACGAGGATACAAACACCCGCCACGAGGTATGGTTCCTGGACGGAGTGACCGCACTCAACGAGATGCGCGATGCGCGGCAGATGGGCATACAGACCTTCGCGTTGTGGAGGCTTGGGATTGAGGACGGCTCGCTATGGTCGGTGTGGGACAAGCCCATGGCGAAGGATGCCCCACAGGAGCTGGAGACTGTGCCTCCGGGCAATGATGTGGATACGGAGGGCGAGGGCGACATTCTGCGCATTGTTGCGGTGCCGAAATATGGCAGCCGGACGATCGACATGGACTCGGACGACTTCACCGTTACTGACGAGGACATGACGGAGCTTCCACGGCCGTACGTCATAGAGCAGTATGGCTACCATCCGCATGAACTGGCGCTGACTTTTGATGACGGACCGGATCCGACGTGGACGCCGAAGATACTGGCGGTGCTCATGAAGTATCATGTGCCGGCGACGTTCATGGTGATCGGCGAGGAAGCGCTGAATAATCCCGATCTGCTGAAGGACTACTACAAGGACGGGATGGAGATCGGCAACCACACGTTCACGCACCCGGACATCAGCGAGATCTCCGATTTTCAACTGCATTCAGAGCTGAATCTCACGGAGCGACTGTTTGCCGCGAAGCTGGGAGTGCAGACACTGTTTTTCCGCCCGCCGTACTCGATTGACCAGGAGCCGGACACCAACGACCAGGCTGCGCCCGCCTACCGCATTCAGCAGATGGGCTACACCATTGTGGGCGACAAGATCGACACGAATGATTGGAATGAGCATCCGCACAAGACACCGCAGGAGATCACGGACAGTGTCCTGGAGCAGTTGCAGAACATGAAGAACACTCCGTGGATGCGGGGCAGCATTATTTTGATGCATGACGGCGGAGGGAACCGCTCAGCAACTGTAGCGGCACTGCCGCTGCTGATTACGACGCTGCAGGCCAAGGGATACAAACTGGTCAATGTATCTGACCTGCTCGGAAAGACACGCGCGGAGGTGATGCCGCCGATTTCGCCGAAGATGCGCTGGCAGGCGAGGGTGGACTCGGTCGCATTTTTCTTCTTCGGCTTCTTCAATCACTTTGTGGTCGATGTGTTCTTCCTGGGCGACGTGCTGATGAGTGCGCGCCTGATCCTGATCGGTCTGTTTGCGCTGATTGACCGGCTGAGGCGGCGTAAGGTCCCACCCGGAGAATACAGGCCACGCGTCGCGGTGCTGATTCCGGCATACAACGAAGAGACGGTGATCGTGCGGACGGTTCGTTCGGTGCTGAATTCAGATTATG
>JASHUR010000251.1 GCA_030039895.1 Acidobacteriaceae bacterium
CCAAGCTTTTTTGCAAGAGTCGCATTTTCGGCGCCGCGTCCGACTGCCGCAACCTTGTAGCCAAACTTGCTGGCAAACTGAATGCCAAGGTGGCCCAGACCGCCGATACCCTGCACCGCCACCAGGTCGCCAGGAAGGGCGCCACTATGCCGCAGGGCATTGTATGTAGTAATACCGGCGCAGAGCAGCGGCGCCGCATCCACATCACTCAGGCTGGCCGGTATTGCCACCAACGCCTCCACGGGAGCAATCATGTATTGCTGATAGCCGCCGTCGTAACTAATGCCGGCAATCTTCTGGTTCTGACAATTGCGAAAATCTCCGCGCCGGCACTCACGGCAGGTGCCGTCGTGGCCGCCGTGCCAGCCTACTCCCACTCGTTGTCCCTTGCGCCAGGCGGTTACTCCCGGCCCAACTTCATCAACCACGCCTGCAACTTCATGCCCAGGCACTCGAGGATATGGAATCCCGGGCCATGCACCTTCAACTACAAGCACATCACTGTGGCAAACGCCACAGGCCAGGACCTTGATACGCACCTGTCCCGAGTCCGGCTTTGGAATTTCACGTTCCACAATCTGGAACCCTGTGCCGGGCTTACTTACCTGTGCGGCTTTCATTGTTCCTACTGCGACCGCAGTTGCCATAATTTCCTCCTGTCAATTTCGTCCGAAGATTTGCCGCCCAGCCGTATTCCCTGAGCGGACAGTTCGTGAAAAATGTAGCCGCTCGACTTTACGATCGTGCGGCATGGATAGCAGGTCATGCATCGCAACATTTGGAACTACCCGGCCACTTCAAGAATCACTTCAAGCTCAATGGGCATTCCAAGAGGCAGACTGGCCACACCGATGACCAGACGTACAGCCGGCTTTTCAGGGCCAAAAATGCTGGCGAACAAATCCGAGACTGCGTCCGCAACGCGAGGTTGATCGAAGAAATCTCCCGCAGTCGCAATAAATATTCCAAGACGAACGACCCGCGTTACCTTATCGAGCGATCCAAGATACTGCTTGACAGCAGCCAGGGCGCTCAAACCTGCTGTGTGGGCAGCATCTCGCCCATCTTCGGCATTCAGCTCTTTGCCGAGCCGCCCAAGATACTTCGGCTTATGACCGACCACAGGAAGCATCCCGCTCAGATAAAGCAGGTTGCCGGTCTGCAAAACCTCAACGTATGAGCCGAAGGGCGTAGGCGGCGGCGGGAGTTGAATGCCAAGCTCCTCCAGCCGGTGGTCCGCACCGCTCGACCGTGAGGTTCTGCCGCTTACCATTTGCCTGCGTGCGCACCGCCGTCCACGTGCAGCACCTCCCCGGTTACGTATCGAGCTTCCGTTAAATAGATGACTGCATCAGCAATGTCTTTCGGCTCTGCAACAATGCCCATCGGGTTGAGAGTTTTCAAAAAGTCCTTGGGATTTTTCTCATGCAATGGCGAATCGACAACGCCAGGTGCAACCGCGTTGAAACGGATATGCTCCTTCGCATACTCATTCGCCAGGCTCAGCGTGATTGCGTTAAGCCCACCCTTAGTGATCATCGGAATCGACGAAGGAGCACCCATAATCGGGTTGTCCGCCAATGCCGCTGTATTCGTGGTCACGCTGCCGCCTTTGCCTTGCGCCAGCATTTGCGCGACCGCGAGCTGAGTCAGGAAAATGAACCCTTCCAGATTGGTGGACACAAAACTGCGAAACTCAGCAGCGCTGTAGTCGGTGAAGGGTTTGGCTTTGTAGATTCCTGCGTTGTGGACTACATGATGGATCGCCCCGAAGCTGGTGACGGCGGCTTCAACAATATGCTTTGCCGTCGAATGCTCGCCGATGTCCCCGTCGACAAGCGCCAGATTCTCCGATGCTTTGAAACCCGAGCGCGACATTGAGCGGGCGGTTGCGACCACATTGTAGCCGCGGTCAAGAAAAGCATGAGCGATTGCCGCCCCGATCCCTTGCGATGCCCCGGTTACAATCACTACATCTTTCGCTGCCATGCATCGCTCCTGTTGGCTCAATTAGGCCAGACCACCAATCGGGAGACAATCAGACGATGGTATCGGAGATACTTTGGTATCAAAGTAAGCGCCATTTCTAGTTCAATTGCGCGCAGCTACCCGTCGCGACCATCAGCCCGAGACTGACTCGCTCTACAGAAGTTGTGCATGCTCTGAGGTGCAATAACTCTGATGGATCACGATTGCTGCTTAGCCGCGGGAGGTCGCGCGAGACGAAGACGGGCAGCCATTTTCACCAGACCGGCAAGGGATTCGGCCTGCATTTTACGCATCATGCTGCCGCGATGCGCTTTCACAGTAATTTCGCTGATGCCAAGTTCATCTCCAACCTGCTTGTTCAAAAGGCCCGCAACTACCAGTGTCATGACCTGACGCTCGCGGGGGGTCAGCAGAGCGTAGCGAGCACGGAGGTCCCGAATCTCGGCCTGGTGGCCGAGCAGGGTTTGACTGCGTTCAATGGCATTTCGAATTGCGCTCAAGAGCGTCTCATCACTGACCGGCTTCGTCAGGAATTCGACCGCTCCGGCCTTCATCGCCTGAACCGTCATGGGCACATCGCCATAGCCGGTGATGAAGATGATCGGCATTTCAGGCCGTTCAACCGCCACGCGCTTCTGCAATTCGAGGCCATTCAGGCCCGGAAGCGAAACGTCCAGGACGAGGCAACAGGGAACGGCGGACTGCGGACGGTCAAGGAATTCCTGTGCCGTTGTAAACGTCTCCGCCTGCCAGCCTGCGTGCCGGATCAGCAGTTCCAGAGATTCACACACCGAAATATCGTCGTCGACTACGAATACGATCTGTGAGGGTTGCGACACTGGGGCCGGCCTCAATTCATCAACGCCTGTGCTCGTATTCTTCATGGTATATCCACGATAGCTGGAGGAACCCGTTTAGGTTATTCGCTTCTTTTGAAATGCTGCGTTTAGCGCGTCAGACAATGCCGTATCGCTGAACGGCTTGAAAAGGCAGGCGACCGCACCTTGTTTAACGACTTGCGATCGGATCGCTTCATCTCGTTGCCCGGAGATGAAGATGATTGGAATGTCCTGATGGCGGAGCTTGAGCTCGCGTTGAAGATCTGGTCCGGACATGCCGGGCATAGCAATATCGAGCAGCAGCGTGTCGGTTTCCGAGAGTCTGTCGGAGGCTAAAAAATCCTCCGCGGATGAGAAAGTGACGGAGCTGAATCCAAGCTCTTTCAGCAAATCAGGGAGTGACTCCCGGACTGACTCATCATCATCGACCACAGACACAAGCAGAGGTATTTTCATCATGGATCACGCATGCCTTACCCGCAGTCAGGGACTCATCTAACACTGAGAGCAAAACACCCGTCCGTACTATTCTGCGACCCGGAGTAATCAGCAAGGAAGCCCAATCCGGCCCGCGTCGTCGATGCGGCTGAGTTCGTCCCCATAAGAAGTACATTGGCACTTAACTAGTTATGATCGTCGATGCCGCCGAAAGCGTCTATTGTACTTTGGTATTGGTACCCTGAAGGGCCTCAACGATTTCTCGGATTGAACCATCAAGGTCTGGTACCCGAGTGGGATGGAGGGCTCCCAGCAGCTTTTATACGCTCGGGATCTCGAGGTATGGCGAACGTGAATGTACATCCGGGCCCATCGTTTTGTGTTACCCATATGCGGCCGTGGTGGGCCTCGATAATGGAGCGACAGATGGACAGCCCGATTCCCATACCATCGTTTTTTGTAGTGAAGAAGGCTTCGAAGAGCTTTTCTGCAGTCTGAGGTTCCAACCCAACTCCGGCATCCCGCACGCTGAGGCGCACGCTGTCTCCATCGCATTCTGTACGGATCGCCAGCTCTCTATAGCGCTCTTCGACAGTTCGCATCGCGTCGGAAGCATTGTGCAGCAGGTTCAGGATAACCTGTTGAAGCTGAATGCGATCGCCTTGGACAAGGGGAAGATCGCCTGCGAGTTCTTGCCGTAGAATCACCCCGTTTCTCTGCAATACACTGACCGACAACTCAATGACCTCTCGGGCCGCCTCATTCAAATCCACCGGCTCGGCAACCACTTCCTTCTTGCTGAAGAGCGTGCGCAGCCGCGTGATCACATCAGATGCCCTATTGCCGTCGCGGATCGTGCGCCGGGCGGTTTCGCAGGCGCCTTCGACATTGGGCGGATCGGCGGACAACATTCGCAGGCATGTGCCCGCGTTCGTAATGATCCCGAACAGCGGTTGGTTGATTTCGTGTGCGATCGACGCAGTGAGGTGGCCCATCGTTACAACCCGCATCATGTTTGCAAGTTCCGCCTGTGTTTTACGAAGCTCTTCTTGCGCCTGCTTCCATTTGTTCCTTTCAGTGATGTCACGAATGAATCCGATAAATACTCTATGCCCGTTTGACCGCATTTCTCCAAACGAGACTTCCACCGGAAATTCCTCGCCGTTGGCGCGCACCGCCGTAAGCTCAGTGCCGCGCCAGTTCAGATGCCTCTCGCCGCTCGCCAGGTAGCGGCTGTACCCGGCATTGTGCAGTTTCTTCATGGATTCAGGCATAAGTACTGTGAGGGGCTTACCGATCAGCTCTTCGCTGTCATAGCCGAAGATTGTCTTCGTGGCAGGATTTGCGAGGATGATGGTGCCCTGTTCGTTGATGCTGATGACTGCATCACTGGCTGCTTCAATGACCAGGCGATGTTGTGCTTCGCTGTGTTTTAGCTCGTCCTCCGCCCGCTTACGCTCTGTGATGTCCTCTGAAAGCGCCAGAAGAAAGCTCGGCGCAAGTTCAGTACCAGGCACTACAGAAACGCTGTTGCGTACCCACACCAGGCTACCGTCCTTCCGCCGATACTGCTTTTCAATCTGGAACTGTCGACGCTTTCCATCCAGCAGCTCGTCGATGAGCAACATGTTCGGATCGCGATACTCTTCCTTTGTGATGTCGATGAATGAGAGGTTCAGCAGTTCGTCGCTTGTGTAACCCAGCATCCTTTCGTACGCGGGATTCGCGGCAATGAAGCGGCAATTGAGGTTGGCCATTACAACGCCGATTGCCGAGTTCTCAAAAACTGCCCGCCATTGTTCTTCGCTCCGCTTCAGTCGCTCGTGGGCTTCGCGCAATGCGCGCTCGTTCTGCTGCAATTCCTCTTCTTTTTTCTTGCGCTCGGCAATTTCCCTTCGTAGCTCTTCGTTGGCTGCAGCCAGTTCTTCTGTTCGTTGCGCGACACGGCGATCCAGCTCACTGGCCAGCCGCTTTTGTTCGCTAAGCAGCCTTGCTTGCTGTAATCCAACAGCTGCCTGGTTTGCCGCAATGTTCAGGACGAGCCTTTCCGTCTCGTCCGGAAAGCTTGCCCGATGAGAGCCTGCTACAACAATGCCGATCTCCCCATGGATCCCGAGCCTGATGGGAACGACCGAGCTCTCCTGGTTCCCGAAATGATTTCGGATCTTCATGGGCCACTCTTGTGGTTCTCCTTGGAACCATTGCCTGAGTTCGGCGCAAAGGTCGTTTGCTTTCTCTGAAAGATTGTTCGATCGAGCAGTTCTGACAACTTCAACGGATGCGCCCTGATACTGGTCTTTCAGTCGCCCATAGACAAAGTCCAGATTGAGTATTCCCATGATTGCGTCGAGCGAAGTACTGAGAATTTGCGCTGACTGGTCGCCGCTCCAGACAGCGCGGAGCGCAAGGAGGCTCACCAGATCATTGATGCAGCGCTGGAGGCGTTTGATCTCCTGGGCAGAATCGCGAGGAATTTCTTCCATTTCAGGCCGCCGTGATGATTCAGGAACTTCGCACAGGGCTCCGCCCTCGCATTTCTCGGAGGAATTCTTCTGGAGGAATATAAAACGGGTTCTCCTGGAGTATGCCGCCGATGATGACCATCGGGTGGGTGCGCATGATATCGATCACTTCGTCACCCGCGAATTGGGAAAGATGATAGGTGCAGATGACTGCATCGTCGTGCTGCCGCCAAATATCATTGACCCGCGATTCGAATTGAATCACGTGATCGATGCGGGATTGATCTCCCGCAGCCCAATCCATTCGGCAGACAATACGGCTTAGCGGAAAACCTCCATTGTCGCTTCCGCTCGCCAGGCTTTCAAAAACTGCCAGCATCCGGTCCTGGTCGAAATGGCCGTCTATCAGGTAGGTCTCTGCATTGGAGCGCAGTTCGAATTGCCCTCGCTTCTGAGCAGCCGGCACGTCGATGCCCGCCGATTCCAGCAACCTCAGGTGTTGGTCTCGTTGATTCGGATTGACGACGTTGATGGCCTTATCGCCGCGCTCGATTCCATCCTTAATAAAGGGGAGCAGAACACGATACTCTTCTTCCTCGTTATTGAAGAATGCGCATACGTGTCGTACTTCAGTAAGGCAGGAGCCGGCCAACGGAATGGGCAATGGAGTCTGCTTCATCGAGCTTGCCCCCAGCAGTGAACTCCCAGGAATCAGAGATCGCTTTCCAAGATGTACGGTCCATTTACATTTTCAACCTAGCGCTGAACGGACAACACGTCTGTGAGCTGGTTGAGTTTCGTGAAAAAGCGCGGCCGCTTACCCAGGGAGTGACCATTATAGCGTGCATTGCGCACTTTCAGCATTGAAGGCTTCGTGACAAACCGTGCTATGCGGCAACAGCCCGTTTAGCCTTTTTCAGGCCCAGTAATACGAAGGTGTTGAGCGACACCTTCGTCCAATGGATTCGGTTGCGCTTGTATGGCGTAATCGCAGCTGAAGTCATCATCGATGGGGCGCGCTGGATGTGTTCGTATTCCATGCCACGGGCGGTCCAAGTATCCCGTTAGGGTCGGCAGCTTAACAGATTTGTTGAGGCAAAAGTGGGGGATCCCAATCATGGGTACTGCAAAGCGGCAAATTCCCGATATCGACTTCAGGAAGCGTCGTGAACCGTGCGAGACAGAGCTTGTGGCAGCAGCCAAGGCGGGGTCCTCAAGCGCATTTGCAGAGTTGCAGAGCCAATACTCGCGAAGACTCTACCGGACAATCTTTGGAATCACGAAGAACCACGAGGACACCGAAGATGCGTTACAGGACACGTTCTTGCGCGCATTTGTCGCCATTCCCAATTTCCAGGGCCGGTCGAGCGTTTATTCGTGGATGACGCGCATCGCAATCAACTCCGCACTCATGATTCTTCGCAAGCAGCGTTCGCGCCCGGAGGTCTGCTTTGAAGGTCAGCGTGGAGGAGAGGAGCTACCACACCTCGAATTCAGAGACTCTACCCCCAATCCCGAGCAACGGCTTGACCAGCACCAGCGATGCGTTTGCATGCTGTCCACAATTCAAAGGCTTGATCCGAAACTTCGCACGGCAGTATTGAGTCGGATCACGCACGAACGTTCCATCAAGGAGACTGCATGCACGCTGAACCTCACTGAGGCGGCTCTTAAGACTCGGCTTCTTCGCGCCCGCAGAAGGCTCGCTCGCACCCGCGTATTCAAGGAGTTTGGCGTTGGCGATAGCACTGCCTCGAATGAAGCAGGCAGAAGCGGTGCGTCGAATCCGCAGCCTG
>JASHUR010000252.1 GCA_030039895.1 Acidobacteriaceae bacterium
AGCAATTCTTTGACGCGACCCACCCCTATGCCCGCGACCTTGACCTCTTCGGCAAAGGTGGACTCTTCGAGTTGCTCTGCGCCGCACGGACCAGCGCAGGCACACAAAAACTCGCAGCGTGGCTGCTGGCTCCGGCGCCCGTTAACGAGATCGCCCTCCGGCAGGCTGCGGTCCGCGAACTGGTGCCCCGGATAGACTTTCAGGAGCGGATGGCGCTCGCCGGAGAGGACGTTCAGACCGAGAGCGCACGCACTCCTGAGGCACTTACCGCCTGGGCCGAGTCCACACAGGACTCTGGCAGCGGATCCCCCTTGTTCCGGCTGCTCATTACTGTCCTTGCCACTGCATGGGCACTGAGCATCCTGTTGTGGATGCTAAGCCACCTCGACGCCCTTCCGGTCTGGCACTGGGGCGCCATCGTGCTGGGCCTGAGCGCTCTCAACCTCGTCCTCAATTCCATTTCGCACAAACAGATCGCCGCGTCCGCTGACGCTATCGAGGCCGCCGGAAACGAGCTGCCACTGCTCTCCGCCGTCTTTGAAGCCATCGAGCAGGAGTCCCTGGCATCGCCAAAGCTCGCCGCGCTGCAGTCTCAGCTTCGCGCGACCGGCGCAGCACCGTCGCGGGCCATCAGGACGCTCAACGACTACCGCGAGTACCTGATGAACGCACACAATGTACTCGTCAAGGTAGTGGACCCTTTCCTCTTCTGGACCCGCCGCTGGGTATGGTCATCCGAGCGCTGGCGCAGCCGCTACGGCTCGTCTGTCCGCGTATGGATGTCCGCCGCCGCTGAGATTGAAGCGCTGCTGGCCCTGGCTGTCTTTGCTCATGAGCACCCCGGTTATGTGTTTCCCGAGTTGGCTGCGCCGGCTCCGGACTCCGCGCCTTATCTCGAAGCCGAAGATCTTGCCCACCCGCTCGTGCAGGGCCACGCGGTCGGCAACCATGTAAAACTCGGTCGTGCGCCGGGAGACGCAGCGGGTGTCAACCTTCAGCTCATCATCATCAGCGGCCCCAACATGGCCGGCAAAAGCACCTTCACCCGCAGCGTAGGGGTCAATGCGGTACTCGCGCAGGCCGGCGCGCCGGTTCGAGCAAGCCGCATGGTCCTGTCTGGGCTGCAGGTCGCCGCCTCTATCTGCATCCTCGACTCGCTGCAGGGCGGCCTCTCCCGCTTTTACGCCGAAATCACCCGCCTCAAGCAAATCTACGACCTCACCTGCAAAGACCTGCCCGTGCTCTTTCTCCTGGACGAGCTGCTTTCCGGCACCAACTCGCACGACCGCCGCGTCGGGACCGAATCCGTCGTCCGTGGCCTCGTGCGCCGCCGCGCCGTCGGCATCGTCACCACACACGACCTCGCCCTCACTGACATCGTCAGTACCCTCAGTGGCCGCGCCGCAAACTTCCACTTCGGCGATACCTTCGCCGAAGGTAAGCTCTCCTTCGACTACAAGCTCCTGCCCGGAATCGCCGAAAGCACGAACGCGCTTGAACTCATGCGCTCCATCGGCCTGACCGGAGAATAGTCGCGGCCTCGAATTCCCTATAATTGCCTGTCCATTCCAACCGGAGGATCCACATTCATGAAATCGACTGCGATGCTTTGCGCGGCGCTGCTGTGCGCCCTGCCCGTAGCTGCCCAAACCGCTCCTTGTCCGGCCGATGCAGCGAAGCAGTGCCAGGAGATCGCCCAGATGCAGGCCAGGCTCAACGACTGGGCGCAGCTCGACCGCTATCGCGCAGCCGACGAAGCACTGTCACCAGCAGCTCCGGGCGAGAATCGCGTCGTCTTCTATGGCGACTCCATCACGGACGTTTGGCCCGTTGCCCAATACTTCCCCGGCAAGCCCTACATCAATCGCGGTATCAGCGGGCAGACCACTCCGCAGATGCTGGTGCGCTTCCAGCAGGATGTCGTGCACTTGCAGCCGGCGGCGGTCATCATTCTGGCCGGAACCAACGACATCGCCGGCAACACCGGCCCTGAGACCCCGGAGATGATTGAAGACAATTTCGCCTCCATGGCGGCAATCGCGAAATACTACGACATCAAGCTGATCATTGCCTCGATCCTGCCCGCTATCGCCTATCCTTGGAGGCCTGGTGTTCGTCCAGCGGACGAAATTCGTACCATCAATGCCTGGCTCAAGGATTTCTGCAAGCGCGACGGAGACATCTACCTCGACTATTACAGCCACCTCGCCGACGCCGAGGGCGGCATGAAGCCCGGCCTATCGAAAGACGGCGTCCATCCCACCCCCGAGGGTTACGCCATCATGGCTCCGCTTGCGGAGAAGGCCATCGCGGAAGCGCTGCAGCCGGGTGCAGAAAAGTAGCGCACGCTTCGGTTTTGCTCAGAAGAGCAGGTATGCGTTGCGGTTCCAGGCCCGTCTGGCAAAGACCGCCCGCCGCGCAGGCGCCGCCGGAGGCATTCTCTACTCATACGCCAAAGCGTCGATTGGGTCCTTTCGCGCCGCCTTCCACGCCGGATAAATCGCCCCCAGCACCGACCCCGCCAGTGCGATCACCGTTGCCTTGATGCGCCATGCGTTGCTGAGCATAAAGGAGAATTTGGCCGAATGCAGTTCGAGCCCGAACTTGAGAAGCTGGGTGAAGCAGATTCCCAGAATGATCCCGGCAATGGAAACCAGAAGCGCTTCACGCAGGATGACGTTCAGGATATAGAGCTTTGACGCGCCCATCGACTTGAGGATGCCGATTTCGCGTGTGCGCTCCAGGACGGCCGTGTAAAGCGATTGGAAAATGACGAGAAAGCCGACGATGACGGCGATGACGATGACGGTGTCGAGAGCAACGTTGAAGCCCGGAAGATGCTCTGGGGTCATCAGCGACATCCATTCCTGGATGGTCTGCACCTGGTAATTTTGCAACCCGGCCGTGTCGTGAATCTCCTGCCGGATGAGCTCCTGATTTTTGAGGTTGTCGCTCTTGATATAGAAGATCGAGGCGTTCGTGGGCGTCCCCAGCAGAGCACCGAGTGTGTGGATGGGTACGAAGATGCGCCCGCCCTTGCCGTGCTCGACAATGCCGCAAACGTGGAAATTATGGTTGACCAGATTCACGGTCGAGCCGACGGTCAGGGGATGACCTTTCGAGCCCGTGCGCGCGTAAAGGTCATCGATGATAACGTCGTCGGGGCCCTTGAATGGCCCTCCGGCGACAAACACGAAAGGCTTGAGCGCGTTATAGCTCTCAAAGTCGATGCCCCAGATAGTCTCCGCCATATTGAAGTCGGCGATGGCTGGCGCGACCACAGACACATGCGGCAGTTTGGCCAGTACGGTGGCGATTTTCGCCGGAACCGGCGCGCCGCCTATCGAGCTGATAAAGCTGGCGCCCGGCGGTCGCACAATGATGTCGGCTCCGATGCCGCTGGTCTGGTTGCGAGCGTTGTTCACCATGCCGACCATAATGGCCACGATCGACAGGATCATCACCACTTCAATGGCGACAGCCACCACACTGATCAGGGTGCGCAGGGGGCGGTGCAGGACGTTGCCGAGAACAATCTTGTTCATTGAAAAATAAGGAGTTATACCAGAACCGGATGACAAGGATGAGCATCTCTGCCTGTATGCCGCAAAACGGCCTCCTTTGTCCTCTCAAGTGTAACAAAGTGGGCATTATCGTTTGTGGTTCAATACGGTACAGAATCAAGTCCTGCGATTTTGCACCGATCCTGCGACCAAACATCCAAGTAGATTGCTGAAAAGAAAGGTAAGTAGGCAATTTATCTTTTGACTTGCGCGCCAGACAGTTTTATGCTTGTCTATACGCCACTGTTCCATAGATCAGGCAATTCACAGAAGGTCCCCCGGAAAGGCTGTGAGGATCGGCAAGGATAGTTAGGCACATGATTGAGTTCGGCCAGGAGCTGCGCCGGGAGCGCGAAGCGCGTGGTATCTCCCTCGACGCCATCACCAATGTGACCAAGATCAGCAATCGTCATTTGGTGGCCCTTGAGACCGACCATTTCGATGTGCTCCCTGGTGGCGTAATCAACAAAGGCATTGTGCGCGGCTACGCGCGGACCGTCGGCCTCGACGAGTGTGCATGGCTTGAGCGCTTCATGGCTGCCTATAGGGAGAGCGGCCAGCTTAAGGATGACGACGCTAATTGGATCGCCTTCGCTGAAAATGTGCAGAAAAATCGCCCGCCAGCAAGTGGGCGGCCGGCCATGCGTCTCAGATGGGCAGGCGTCGCCGTGCTGCTGGTTATTCTTGCCGCTCTCGGCTGGTTCGTATGGCACTACGTGAGCAACAAAATGTCCGCACAGGTTCATGTCCCGCAGAACTCAATCACCGCTTCCACCATCGCCCAGCCTCTTCGCCATTGAGTGGCCTCTTCGCCCCTGCCCCCGGGGCTTGTCGCATCATTTTTGCCTTCTTCGCCAACCTCCGTTCACTACTCTGCAATGACCGCTGAGAGCCGCATTTTCCCCTTTGACTCGAAGCTTTTGCCCCACATTTCGCGGTTTAGTACCATAAGAGAGGCACAGTAGCCCGTCTCCTGTTTCCGCCCGGTATCTCCTTACGAATGAAATCCAGGGCCGAACGATACTCTCACGGCGGCGGCGCGCCACGGAGGAATTTCCACTTGTCTCATCGCGATCGTTTTTTGTTCACTTCGGAATCAGTTACCGAAGGCCATCCCGACAAAATGGCCGACCAGATCTCCGACGCAGTTCTTGACGCCTGCCTCGAGCAGGACCCTTACAGCCGCGTCGCCTGCGAAACCCTGCTCGCCACCGGTCTCGTCGTCATCGCCGGCGAAATCACCACCCGCGCCTATGTCGACTTCCAGACCTTGGTCCGCGGCGTGGTCGCTGCCATCGGCTATGACAACGCTCTCTACGGCTTCGACTCGAACACCTGCGCCGTCATCTCATCCATCAACAAGCAGTCGGGCGACATTGCCATGGGCGTGGACACCGGCGGCGCCGGCGACCAGGGCATGATGTTCGGCTACGCCAGCAACGAGACCGAAGAACTGATGCCCGCGGCCATCTCCTTTGCGCACCGCCTCACCCGCCGCCTCACTGAAGTTCGCAAATCGGGTCAGATGCCCTACCTCCGCGCCGACGGCAAGAGCCAAGTCACGGTCGAGTACGATGCCAGGACCCACAAGCCCCTCCGCATTGACGCGGTAGTCATCTCCTCGCAGCACTCTGAGACCGTCTCCAACGAGGAACTGCGCGCCGACATCCTGAAGAACGTCATCCAGGCCGTGCTTCCCGCCAACCTGCTCGACGAGAACACCAAGTACCACATCAACCCCACCGGACGCTTCGTAGTCGGCGGCCCCATGGGCGACAGCGGACTCACTGGCCGCAAGATCATCGTGGATACCTACGGCGGCATGGGCCGTCACGGCGGCGGCGCCTTCAGCGGCAAGGACCCGACAAAGGTCGATCGCTCGGCCGCCTATATGGCGCGGTACATCGCCAAAAACATCGTAGCCGCCGGCCTTGCTGAACGCTGCGAAGTGCAGCTCGCCTACGCCATCGGCGTTGCTGAGCCGGTCAGTGTGTTGGTCGACACCTTCGGCACCGGAACCGTGGATGAGAAGAAACTCGAAGAACTGGTCCGCGCCAACTTCAAGCTCACGCCCAAGGGCATCATCGAAAGTCTCGACCTCCGTCGCCCCATCTACCGTAAGACCGCGGCCTACGGCCACTTCGGCCGCAACGAGCCGGGCTTCAGCTGGGAAGCAACCGACAAGGCCGCCGCACTCAAGGAGCAGGCAGCCAGGTTGACCAGCAAAGCGGTCAGCTAAAACCCATCCAGTAAAAAGGCAGACTCGTAATGAGTCTGCCTTTTCCCTTTGTAACGCGCCTGCACAATAATCAGTTGTCTCGTGGATCGCTTTCTAGCTAACCGCTTCTTCGCTTAGACTCCAATGCATGGAACATCTCTGGACGCCGTGGCGCTACTCCTACGTCACCGACGATAGCGATGCCCGCAAGGGCGTGCCCGCTGAGCTCAGCGCCTGGCCCGGCGACAAAGGCTGCCTCTTCTGCAACATGATTGCCGCCGTTGATTACGCCGTGGCGCAAGGCATGTCCCGCGACGAGGCAGAGCGCGCTGCTGGGATCGTCATTCGCGGCGAGCGTGTCTTTATCTGCCTCAACCGCTTCCCCTACAACTCCGGACACATCATGGTCGTCCCCTATGAGCACCAGGCGTCGCTGGCCGCGCTCGTACCAGAGACAGCCCACGAGCTCATGGACTTCGCCCAGCGCACCGAGCGCGCCTTTGCCAGCTCCTACCACCCCGACGGCATGAACCTCGGCCTCAATCTCGGCAAGGCCGCGGGAGCTGGTGTAGCCGCACACCTCCATCTCCACGCGCTCCCGCGCTGGCTCGGCGATACGAATTTTATGACGGTAACCGGAGAAACCCGCGTCCTTCCGGAAGAGCTCGGCGTAACCTGGCAGCGGCTCCGCGAAGCCTTCGCACAAAAACCCTGACCATCCAATCGGCATCTATAGAACCTTTGGGGGTCCTGCAAGATTCTGACATTCAGGAGCGGAACAGGACCTCTCCGTTGCGGCATTTCGGTTCGCGACAGAAAGAGGGGCAGTGTCAGACGAACCGCATTCCGCGCCCGGCTCCCCCAAACCCCGCAAGCCTCTCTGGTTCCACCTCACAGTGTGGATCGTCTCCATAGCTCTGGTTCTTGCTGCAGCGGCACTCACCATCTTTGCCATTTATCTGCATCGCGCCGAGCCCATCCTTCGTCAGCGCGTCATCGAGACGCTTGAGACGCGCTACGACAGTCGGGTTGAGCTGTCAGGGTTCAGCGTCTCTGCGCTGCACGGATTCGAGGTAACAGGCAGCGGGCTGAAAGTCTTCCCAAACTCCCTCGACATGCAGAAGCCGCTCTTCGCGGTAAACAGCTTTCGTTTCCGCACCACATGGCGCGACCTCTTCCGTACTCCGATGCACATCGGCCTGGTGCGCATCAGCGGACTCGCCATCAACCTGCCGCCCAAAAGTCAACGCCACATCATCCCCAAATTCAAAGGCTCAAAGCCCGGCAAGATCGAAATTCTCGTTGACCGCCTCGACATCGACCGCGCTTCGCTCGTCCTCGGAACCAGCAAGCCCGGCAAAGTCCCGCTCGACTTTGAGATCTCCGACCTGAAGATGACCTCCGTCGGAGCCGGTCAGCCCATGAGCTTTCACGCCATCCTCGTAAATCCCAAGCCCGTCGGAGACATTAACTCGAGCGGCACCTTCGGCCCGTTCAACGCGCACAGCCCCGGAGACACACCCGTCAGCGGAGTCTACAGCTTCAGGAATGCCGACCTCAGCACGCTGAAGGGCATCGGTGGCATTCTGTCTTCCACCGGAAACTACCAGGGCACATTGAACAACATCGTTGTCGACGGCGAAACCGATACACCCAACTTCAGCCTCACCGTTGCCGGACAACCCGTGCCCATGCACACAAACTTTCACGCTATCGTTGACGGCACCAACGGCGATACGCACCTTGAGCCAGTCGATGCCATGCTGCAGAACTCGCATATCGTCGCGCGCGGAGACGTCATCACCGTG
>JASHUR010000027.1 GCA_030039895.1 Acidobacteriaceae bacterium
GTATACGCTTCCCGTCAGGTCACCAAACGCATGCGCCAGCTTGGGTGCAGTGAAAGTCACCACCGCATCGGCGCGATACGCGCCCTCCACCTTACCCACCCGAGAATCCGCATCCCAGCCCGATGGCAGATCGACGGCTACCACGGGCATCGTGAGCGCATTCACACGGTCGCGCAGCACTGCCGCAATTCCCCGCAACGGAGGCAGGAAGCCCGTTCCCACCACCGCATCCAACAGCAGTTCCGCGTCTTCAAGCAACGCCTTTGCCTCAGGCGCTGCCAGCTCCACCTCATCTCTGGAGACCACCGGAGCAATCCGCATCTCTTCAAACGCAATCTTCGCATCGCCTTTCAAATCACGGGAATTACCCAGCAAGAGCACGCCGACTTCCCTGCCTGCTTTGGCCAGCGCACGCGCTGCCACAAATCCGTCACCACCGTTATTGCCTTTGCCGCAAAGCACCGTGATTCTCCGTACGCCCGGAAACTCACGCTCTACAAACCGCGCGACTGCCTCGCCCGCATGGTGCATCAGTTCGATGGAAGGCACTCCGAAGCGCTCCGTCGTCGCCCGATCAGCCGCACGCATCTCCTCTGCCGTCAAAATCAGCATCGAGTCTTCACCTGTGAGTGTTGTATCACCATCTCGATTTAGGATGAACCATCTGCCGATCTCGCTGGCGTGCACCTGAGTTTTAGTCTTCAGCACCTTCGCTCCAAAAGCAAAAGCCCGGAGGATTCACCCCCGGGCCCCGGCTCAACATACTCTGCGTCTTTACTGGCTCGCGCCCACCGCCGTCGTTGTCGCTCCCAGCTCAGTCGGCTGCTTCGCTGCAAAGTACTGGTCGTCCCATAAATCGCGATAAAAATGGCCTGCGAGGTCCGCGGCCTTCGGGCCATAGGTTTCCGCGCCGCCTTCGAGGAAAAACACCACTACGATCTTTCCGTACTGCGTGTCCGCAAAGGAGGCGAACCACCCGAAGCGCGTTCCGTCATCTGAACACGTCCCTGTCTTGCCCAGCACCGGGATCTGACGAAAACTCGTACGCAGAGATCGTGCCGTGCCGTAATCAACAGCGCCCAGCATCCCCGCCTCAACCTCAGGCAGAATCGGCTTGATATTCAACAGTCGCTTGATGCGCGGCTTGAAATCCAGCACCTGCTCCGGGGTCGTTGGATGCTGCAGGTAGTAGAGCGTTCCTCCGTTGGCGACAGCGGACACCAGCGCGCCCAGCTGCAGCGGCGTCATGGAAACGCTCTCGCCAAACGAGCACATCCGGCCCACGCCGCCACGGTCCGCCGGCAGAGGCTCATCCGGATACACACCCAGATGCTCGCCCGGTATGTCGTATCCCGCCAGTTCTCCCAGCCCGAACTCATTCGCGTAATGCTTCACCCGCTCAAATCCAAGCTCGCGGCCCAGAACCTCAAAGTACGCATTCACTGAGTGCGCCAGCGCCGTGGTCATATTGATGCGGTAGCTGCCGCCCAGATCAACCAGGGTGTCCTTGGTGACGATGCCCTCTTCGAGCGCAGCCAGCGCTACAGAAATCTTGATGGTGGAACACGGCTCCGCGCCGCTTGAAAGTGCCAACTTCTGGTTCACCATTGCCAGAATCCGCCCGTTGTTCGGATCAATGGCGACCACCGTTCCGTTCATATTGCCCAGCGCGTCAATCGCCGCCTGCCGCACAATCGGGTCCTCGCCGCCTGTCACATCCCCCTGGGTCAGTACGCTCGGATCACTCACAAACGAGCTTGCATCCCAGTGCTGGTAGTACCTGCGCCGGCGAATACGATACCTGACTCGTCTTACGTGCGCCGTGCCAGTATGGCTGACATGGCGCCTGTAGACCACGCGACGGGTGTGCTGTAAATGGTGGATCCTTCTGCGGGTCGCCGCTGTCTCGCGCACGTGAGCACGGCGATGAACCCGGTGATGAGTCGTCGTCGTAGTCGTCGCCTTGGATGCGGTATCAGTGGCAAAAAGAGACGCTGGCAGCACCAGTAGCCCCAACAGCACGAAATAGAGAATCCGTCTCATCAGCCCTTCAACCCCGCGGCCAGGCCCTCTGTACTACCCTAACGACAGAAACGACCGGGACCTCCGCTCGTCCCTACTGCTAAAGCTTTTGATTTCCAGTTTTGAGAACCACCGACCAAAAATGGAAACCGCCTTCAAAGCCTGCTCTTGCCAACACCAGTTCCCAGGTTAAGTTCTTGCACAGTAATACCAAAGGCGATTTCCGCTTACGCCCGCGATACGTCATCCGCTCGCCTTGATTGCTGAATCCTATATTAACCCTTAGGTAACGCTTCGCAGAACAACAAAATTTCAGTTTTTTTTACAGCCCGCCCCTGCGCATAAACGCCGGAATATCCAGATCTTCCCCGTTTTCATCCTTATGAGGAGAGCTCAGGATTGTCGGCGGCGGGACCGCATCGGCCACGGCCACGGCAACAGGCTCTGCGGGAACCGCAGCCTTTGCATAGCTCTCCGCGGTTGCGCTCGCCGCTGGCCCCGGTGAAGCCTCAAAGATCGGCATATACTCCGGCTTCTCAATCACAGGCTCACTTCGCACAGCCACAACCACCTCATCTTCCTCTTCACTGGCGAACTTGGGCGGGGCCGGTCGCGAATTCATCTCTACATGCGGCATCACCGGCTCGCGCAGCGCAGCGTTCAACATGCGCTCCCGGCGCTCCGGCATCTCCTGCTTAAAGCCCGTGGCAATCACCGTAATCTTGACCTCGTCGCCCATTGACTCATCCAGCACCGCGCCGAAGATGATGTTCGCCTCCTCATGCGCCGAGTTCTGGATCAGCGTCGATGCCTCGTTCACCTCGTTCAGCTTCAGCGAGCTCGACCCGCTGATGTTGATCAGGATGCCGCGGGCGCCGTCAATGGCGCCGGCCTCAAGCAGCGGAGAAGCCATCGCCGCCTGCGCCGCTTCCACAGCACGGTTCTGTCCGCTGCGGGCCGCCGTGCCCATCACGGCATATCCCATCCCGGCCATCGTCGTTTTCACATCGGCATAGTCCCGGTTAATGATTCCCGGAATCGTGATGATGTCCGAGATCCCCTGCACGCCCTGCCGCAATACATCATCCGCAATGCGGAAGGACTCAAAGAATCCCGCGTCCTTCGCCACCGCCAGCAGCTTTTCGTTCGGAATCACGATCATCGTATCCACGCTCTCGATCAGCTCCTGCATGCCGCGCTCGGCCTGCGCCATGCGCCGTTTGCCTTCAAAGCTGAAGGGCCGTGTGACCACCGCCACGGTAAGTGCGCCCATCTCGCTCGCCAGTGATGCAATCACCGGGGCCGCGCCTGTGCCCGTCCCGCCGCCCAGTCCCGCCGTCACAAAAACCATGTCCGCGCCTTCCAGCGCTTCAATGATCTTCTCCGAGTCCTCCAGCGCCGCCTTCCGGCCAATATCGGGATTCGCGCCAGCACCCAGCCCGCTCGTCAGCCGCGTCCCCAGTTGCAGCTTCACCGGGGCCTGCGATAACTGCAGGGCCTGCCTGTCCGTGTTGGCCGCAATAAACTCGACGCCCTCCACGTGCGCCGCAATCATGCGGTTCACGGCGTTTCCGCCGCCGCCGCCTACGCCGATCACCTTGATCTTGGCTCCGCGAGGGACTTCGTCCTGGTATTGAATGCGAATTTCATCTGTCTGATGCATTGGCTTCTGCTCCTATAAGCTCCCGGCGAAAATGGCGCGCAGTTTGGCGCGCAGGCTGTGGTCTTCCGCCGCGCGAATCACGCTCGTGCGGTGGCTGTAAAGCAAGGTCCCGATTAACGCTGCGCACTCCGGCTGTTGCAGCTCCTCCGGCATCCGCGAAAGCGGTACCGGCGACCCGATCCGAGCCGGCACGCGCAGCAGGCTCTCCGCCACGTCCAGCAATCCCGGCAGCCTTGCTCCGCCGCCGGTCATCACGCAGCCTGCGCCCAGCGCCTCCAGCACGCCGCCCTGACGCAGATTGTCGCGCAGCATGTGAAACAACTCCCGCGCCCGCGGCTCCAGAATTTCGCCCACCAGCCGCTGCCGCACCATACGCGGCTCAAACCCCGGCATTCCGCGCAGCTCAATCTCGCTTACCTGCGGAACCGCCGTCACCACCGCGTTCCCGTATTCGCACTTCACCCATTCCGCTTCGGGCGGCGTCACATGCAGCCCTACGGCAAGATCATTCGTAAAGTGGTCTCCGCCAATCGGAATCACCGATGTGTGCGCCACCGAGCCCTCAAAGAACACAATCAGCTCCGTAGAGCTTGCTCCAATATCAATCAGGCACACGCCCAGCTCGCGCTCATCGGCCGAGATCGTCGCCTCCGCCGCGGCAATCCCTTCAAACACTGATTCCGTGACCTCCAGCCCGGCCTTGTTCGCACACGTCACAATGCTCTGGATCGCGCTCCCCGAACAGGTTGAAATATGCAGGTTCACCTCCAGCCGGCTGCCAACCATCCCTACCGGATCGTGAATCCCCGCCTGGTCATCGAGAACGAACTGCTGCGGCAGCAGATGCATCACCTCGCGGTCGTTCGGCAGCGACACCGATCTCGCCCGGTCCACCGCGGCCTTCACGTCTTCCCGCGTAATCTCCCGCATCCGCGCTCCCAGGCTGATGCCGCCCCGGCTGTTCACGCCGCGCACATGCGGTCCGCCCACGGCAATCACGCAGCGCTCGATCACTGCTTCGGCGCGCTGCTCTGCAAGGGTTGCCGCGCGGTCAATCGCTTCCACTGCTGGCAGCAGCTCCGCAACCATTCCCTTCCGCATGCCCGCGGCATCCACAATTCCGTGGCCTCGATAACGCAGCGCGCCCTCATTCAGCTCCGCCACCAGCACGCGCGTCTTTGAGCTGCCCGCATCGAGCACCGCAATCAGGTTCTCCGCCTGCTGGCTCATCGTCTCGTCCTTCTCTCGCGCCGTGTGTCGGCCTGCTTGTGCTGCTTGGCTGTTGCCTTGTGGGCCGGTTTTGCTGTCGGCTTCGCCTTGGCGTTCTGCGCCGGCGGAGCGTTCGCCATCTTTAGAACCACCTCGCCGTTGTATCGCAGGTCAACCGCCGCCAGTTGCGGATACTGCTGCTCCCACTCGCTCAGGTGCGACTCAAACACGCGATAGCGCGCCAGAAAATCCGTGTCGCCGAAGTGCAGCAGCAGATCGGTCGACTTCACCGGAATCGTCACGCGCACATCTTCCGGATCAGACAGATTCACCTCGCTCACATTGGAGGAAAGATGTTGCCCATCCGAATTCAGCGCTTTGATGAAGTTCACGTACAGCCCCATCCGCGCCGCCCGCATTGAAAGCGGATCGCCCGGACTGATCCCCGTCACTACCGGAAACGAAAAATGCCGTGCCGCCATCATCGCCGGAGACATGTCCAGAAGCACGCCCTCCGCGTCCACCAGCTTGATCTGGTCTCCGATGCGCGCAAAGGCCACCGGGGTGCGCTCACGCACCGCCACGCGCAGCTGATTCGGCAGAATCCGCATCACCGTCGCATGCTCTACCCACGGAATCTGCTCCAGTTCCGCTCGGCGCTGCGCCAGCGGGACATAAAAGATATTGCGCCCGATGTCCGACCCGAAAACCGACAGGAGTTCATCCCGCGCCAACTGGCTGTTGCCCATCGTCTGGATGGAATCAGAAGAATTGATCCGGAAGCGCGGGTCATGCAGCAGAAAGTTTCTCGTCGCCAGTACTGTCGCTATAACAGCAGTCAGCGCGGTCAGCACAATGACAATTGCCGCAATCCTGCCCCATCGGGTTTTGATCCACTCCGGGAGAATTCCCTTGCGGACCGGAACACGGCGCCTGATTCGCGCATCATTCCCGACCTCGCTCGATCGTTTTGAGGGGAAGCGCTCGAATCCATCGGGAAGGAATTCCTTCTCAACCCGCGAGCGTGCGGAGGCAGCTGGGCGCAGCAACTCCTGCTCGTCTTCGACGAGCATTCCGCCACCGTTTTTGTAACGGTCAGTCTTCGCCACGGCCGAGCCAGGTCGTGAGAATCGCCATCCCTGACTATACCGTGCGGTTGCTTGTGAATCGCAGCGTGAAATCAAGGGGGAATCAAAGGAAGCTACAGTGGTGCTCTTAGCTGCTCTTCCGCCCCAGCGCGCGCTTCAGGACCTGCTCCAATGCGGCCTTCTGCTCGGCATACTCCGCGTCCGTCAGCTTTCCTTCCAGCCGCTCCGTCTCCAGCGCAAATAACTCATCCTTCAGGGCGGCCATCAGTGACCCGGAATTGCCGCTGGGAGGCGTCGGAGCGAGTGGCGAAGGCATCGGCCCTGCGGTCCCCGCTCCACCCGCGCCAGCCGCCAATTCAGCCGGTTTGCCACGCAGAAAGAATGCCGCAGCCACCACCAGCAGAAGCGCCAGCCCGGTCAGGATCCAAT
>JASHUR010000253.1 GCA_030039895.1 Acidobacteriaceae bacterium
GAACTGGTTCTGGAGTCGACCCCGATGGGAGCCGGAGGATGCTTTTGGCGGGAGTGGCAGGATGCTCCGCGGACCGGAATGGTGCGGCACTTCTTCCCATGGTGGACAGAGGCTGCATATTCGGGCACGGCGGTATGCGAGACGACCTTCAGCAGCGATGAGTGGGCCCTGATGCGGCAGCATGGGCTGACCTGTGAGCAAGTGGGATACAGGCGGCAACTATTCGCCGACTATCGCGGGTTGGCAAAACAGGAGTACGCGGAGGATGCGAGTGAATGCTTTCTTTCGAGCGGCGAGTGCGTGTTTGACCGGGAAGCGATTGAGCGGCGAATGGCGGAGCTGAGGGCCCCGATTGAGACGCGCACGGGAGGGCAACTACAGATTTGGTATCCGCCGGTGCAGGGGAGAGGCTATCTGGTTGCAGTCGATCCGGCAGGAGGAGGCACGGAAGGCGATTACTCGGCGGTGCAAGTGGTGGATATCCAAATGGGCATGCAGTGCGCCGAGATGCAGTCGAAGATGGGTGGATATGAGCTGGCTCTTGAGGTGCAGCGGATCGCAAAGGAATATGGCTGGGCAACGGTTGTAGTGGAGCGGAACAATCATGGGTCGGGGGTGCTGGCGTATCTGGCAGGGGTATGCCGGTACCCCCACATTTTTGAGCGGGATGGTCAGCAGGGTTTTCTGACTACGACGGTGTCGAGGCCGGTGATGATTGGAGGTTTGGGAGCAGCGTTGGTGGAGGCTCCGGAGAAGTTCTCAAGCGAGCGGTTGTTGAAGGAATGCCGCACGTTTGTGAGGCATCGCAATGGGAAGATTGCGGCCCAGAACGGAGAACATGACGATCTTTTGATGGCGATGGCCATCGCGCTCGATGTACGAGGAGAGATATTGCAGTCACCGCGAAAGTGACGCAGCGACTGAAAGAAGCCACTGAGGGCGATGCGGCGCGATTGATACACTGCAAGTTGATTCTGGTGCTGGAGGATGCTTGGCAGTCCTGGCGGTACAACATATCAGGAAGATGCGCGGCGGCGCGCAAGGGCAACTGATGCTGGGCGCCGACGGGCATGCATATGTGGTGAAGTTCCAGAACAATCCACAACATCTGCGGGTGTTAGCAAATGAGCTGATGGCCACCAAACTGGCGATCGCGGTCGGATTATCTGCTCCGGCATGCGATGTACTTGAGGTGACAGATTGGCTGATCGACAATACGCAGGACCTGGAGGTGGATTTTGGTTCGAGGCGCGAGCGCTGCAGAGCGGGGCACTGCTTCGGCTCGCGCCTGGTGGGGGGACTGATGCCGGGGCATTTGCTGGACTATCTGCCAGAGGAGCAACTGGTGGAGGCGCGCAACCTGGAAGAATTTGCGGGAGTGCTGGCTCTGGACAAGTGGACCTGCAACACGAATGGCCGTCAGGCAGTGTTTACGCGGAAGCAGCGCGAGAAAAGATATACGGCTACGTTTATTGATTTTGGCTACTGCTTCAATGCGGGAGAATGGGTGTTCCGCGACTCGCCGCTGCGGGGCGTGTATGCGCGCAACGCTGTGTATGCGGGGGTGACAGGCTGGGACAACTTTGAGCCGTGGCTGAGTCGAATCGAGGCGCTGGAGCCGGAGGCGGTATGGAGCATTGCGGAGACAGTGCCTCCTGAATGGTACGAAGGGGATGCGGGAGCGATGGAGACGATGGTGGAACATCTGCTGAGGAGGCGTTCGCGAGTGCGTGAATTGATTGATGCTTTTCGGGAATCATCGCGCGAGCCTTTTCCGAATTGGGGGAGAAGCAAGGAAGACGTGAGAGCGGGGCGTTTTGTCGCGACAAAATGGGACGATGATCTACGTATTGGAAGGTTGATGTGAGAGGCGGCGGAGCCAGGCGATAAGAAGCCGGAGCGGTTGGGAACAGCGGCAGATCGAGACAAGGAGCGGAAGAAAAAGGGCGTGAACGAACGGCAACTGTGTGAGTTCTTTCTGGTGCGATATGTTCCGGATCCGGTAAAGAACGAATTCGTGAACATAGGGGTGCTCTTGCGCGAAGCAGGGCGGCCGGAAAGCGCTGTTGTCCGTTTTACGAAGGACTGGTCGCGAGTGCGTTGCGTGGATCCGGATGCGGACACGTCGATGCTGGAGGCTTTGGAAGCGGAGGTCCGCAGGAGACTGCTTGAAGATGGGCAGCCGGTAATGAAGGTGCTTGAGGATTCCTTCTCCAATCAATTGCAGATCACGCCGCCTAAGGCGTGCCTGGCGGAGTCAGTTGCCGCAGAGACGGAACAGCTTATGGCGTTGTATGTAGAGACAAGGAAGCGTGAGAGTACGGTGCGGCGCAGCGGGCGGGCAGCCATCCACGCCAAGATGCGAACGGAGTTTGAGCGGGCCGGCGTGTGGGACCTGATGCGGAAGCGGATTGCGGTGGCGAGCTATACCCAGCCCGGCGATCCGCTGCGCATTGACTGCGGATACAGGCCGAATGGCGTGATCCGGATGTTCCATGCTGTGTCTCTGGAGGCGGATTCAGAGCTGGCCAAAGTGCTGGCTTTCAGCGCGCCGGGGCTGGCGGATGGGATTCGTCGCGTGGAGAATGCGGAGCTGGAGCTGACTGCGATTGTGGAGCCAGTGAAGGGCCGAGCGGATGATGAGGAGCGTCTGGCGCAATATCGCTTTGCGGTGGAAACGATGGAGGCGCAGAAGATCCGGGTGCTGACGACGAACGATGTGGTTCGAGCCGCGGAGACCGCACGCAGGGAGCTCAGGGTCTAGGAAGCTGCTGCTTATTTAAGGTGTGAGAAGCAGGTTGGGCATGGCATTCGCCGTGCCTTTTTTGTTTGGAGTGGAAACACGGGAGGGTGAGGCGCGTGGGCGTGAAGGATTCAATTCGAGGTGCGTGGAAGCGATTTGGAGCAGAAGAGATGGTGGCGAAGACGGAGCCGCAGCGAAATGAGGTACAGCGAAAGACGGTGGCGCTGCCCTCGATTTTGAGCCCCTTCCAGGCGCAGAAGGCGTTGCCCAAACCGACGCCTGCGAATCTGGGGAAGTTTGCCGAGACGCCGTTGGTACGGCGGGCGATCAACATCATCAAAGATCGCGTGGCGAGCATGGACTGGCAGGTGAGGCTGAAGCGCGACTATACGCCGGACAAGGTGGGATACGCGGCGAGAAAGCTGGCGATTTTGCGGCGCACATTGGAGGCGCCGAATGACTCGGATTCATTTCGCACGATGATTGAGCAGGTCCTGGAGGATGCGCTGGTAGGCGGATTCGGCGCGATGGAGATGGATTTGACGGACATGCCGGAGAGGCCGTTCGAGCTGTGGCCTGTGGACGGCGCGACGATCCAGATCAATCCGAAGTGGGACGGAACAGCGAACTCGCCGCGGTACGCACAGGCGACGGGGCTGGCAGGAAGCGCAGGGCTGATTCCGCTGAATGACGATGAGCTGATGTATGTGCGAATGAATCCGCGCAGCTACACGCCGTTCGGGCTTGGGCCGCTGGAAGTTGCGTTTGAGACGGT
>JASHUR010000254.1 GCA_030039895.1 Acidobacteriaceae bacterium
GGTTGATCGGCACCTTCCAGCCGCGCTCTCCGTGATACTTCCATCGCAGCACCAGCATCGCAAGGCTGTTGAAGGTAAAGCTCCAGATCACGCCGAATGCGTACGCCTCACCCAGTGTGATCACATTGCCGCGCGTAACGATAATGGCGAACAGTTGGCAGCCGGTAACAAGATTAATGATGCGATAGCTGGTCCCGTACTTGTGATGCGGCTTCCGGAACCAGTCCGTCAGCACGCCATCCTCGGCCACCCGCATCAGCACGCCGTTCGACCCGATAATTGACGTGTTCACCGCGCCGGAAAGAATCAGGAATCCGACAATCACCACAAATATGCGGAAAATGATCCGCAGCGTCATCGGACCGACTTCATTCATCGCCAGCCCGGCAATCAGGTTGTCGCGATAAACCGGAATGCGGATCGAGTCCGGAATAATCATCACCGCCAGCAGCGAAACGATTCCGGTAAACACGAAGCTGTAAATCGCGATGACAATCGCAGCGCGCTTCAAATTCTTCAGCTTCGGATGCTCAATTTCGCGATTGACCTGGGCCAGCGTCTCCTCGCCGCTCATGGCAAGAATCGAGTGCCCGAAGGCCATGATAATTCCGAAAACTCCGAGGTCCTTGACGAACCTGCTCCCGCCCAGGAATCCCAGCGCATCCGTTGAAAAGTGCAGGTTCGAGGGTATGGGCAGCGGAGGAAACTTGGCGTGGATTCGTATCGCTGTCCAGATGCTCCAGCCGAGCAGCAGCACCACCATAATGGTGGTGACTTTCATGACCTCGAGGGCCTTATCGCTGGACTCTTCGATGCCCTTGATGTTCTGCCACCAGAAGTAAATCGTCACCACCGCGCAGATAATCGCAGAGGTCCCGTCGACAGGAAAGTGCCAAACCGCATGACCCTTGACGAGCGCCACTGGCAGCCAGCCGTGTAATGCGCCCTGATCCATCAGCTCATTCATCAGCCCGGTAATATACTGGCCTGCGGAAACGCCCGAGATCGGCCCGGTCAAAATGTAGTCGAACATCAGCGCGGATACGCTGACCTTAGCAAATGTTCCGCCCAGCGCCTCTTTTACAACTCGGTACACGCCGCCGCGCGTGAACATCGAGCAGCTTTCGACGTAGACCGCGCGCACTGCAAATGAGAAGAGCATGACGCCCAGGATGAACCAGGGTGCTGCCTTCCCGATTGCCTGTTCCGCGATGCCCCCCGCATAGAATGCCGACGAGCCAAGATCATTGAGGACGATCGCCGCGGCCCGCCAGAAAGAAATGAATGTCAGCATGACCGAGGAAGCAACGACCAGCTTCACTCGATCCGATCGCGGGGCAGACGACGTTTGTTCAACTGACATGAAATGTGGGCGACGATCAATGCGCGTCGGGAAGAAACAGAATTCCCTCGCTCCCGGCGCTACCGCTGAGTGTATGTGCCTTTAGATACACAGTCAACAACAACTTTGCCGGATCAAAATCATGAAAATCGTGCCGCTCTTACTCCCCGAAAAGCTCCGTCAGGTCCTCGATAAAGCTCAGCACCACCACAACCGCTGAGCCTGCCAGTCCCACAAAAAAGAGCACCGTCAACAATCCGATAAAGAGGTGGACCAGCGCATCCATTCCAACATTGTATGGGCCAATTCAGGCTTTGCAAACGCCTTTCTCGCCGTCCACGAATGGTACACTCGCCATGAATGCCTGCAACACCTCGCCCGGCTGGGCCCGGAACAATACCCAGACCCGCTCCATTCGCCTATCTGGCGGCGTTCGCCGTGCTCTCGGCCGTACTGCTCAATCTGCCATTTCCTATCGCCGGCCCACTCCCGCCTTGGCGCGCGATCTTCGGCTGGCTTGCCCTCACTCCTTTGCTCTTCGCCCTGCTAGCGCCGCGCAGCGTCGCCGCAACTAAGTACCTCCTGCGCAGCATGTTCGCCGCCTATTTCTGCGGAATCCTCTGGTATTTCCTCAACTGCTACTGGATCTACAACACAATGACCCAGTACGCGGCCGGGGTCTCGCCTGCCGGTGGTGTCGGCATCCTGTTTCTCTTCAGCGCTGTCCTTGGGCTGTACTTCGCCCTCTTCGGCTTCATCATCGCTTTTCTGCGCAGGAAATCCGGCGGTATTCTCGCCCCCCTCGCAATCGCGCCTTTCCTCTGGACCGCGCTCGACCTTCTCGCCGCGCACTTCACCAGCGTCCCATGGGACCAGCTCGGCTACTCTCAGGTCGATAATCTTCTCCTCACCCGCCTCGCACCCATCACCGGGACCTACGGCATCACTTTTATCATCGTCGCCGTCAATGCTCTCTTCGCAGCCGTCTTGCTTTCCAAAAGCATCCACACCCGCCTCCGAATCGGCACGGGCACCGTTCTCCTTGTTGCCCTGCTGCAGCTCGGCTCCTTCAAAACAGCCGCTCCATCGCCTACCTCCGCCTATGCAGTCCTTATGCAGCCAAACCTCAACGTAGGTAGCTCCAACCTCTGGATCGGCCCCGAATGGGACGAGCACGTTGCCTGGATGGTCCAGCAGGGCTTCCTTACCTGTAGCCCCGCATATCAGGGAATGCCCCGGAGCGGCTCGCTGCTCCCGTCCGCCGACTGCCGCCAGAATGTTTCGCCGCCCGGCGTCGTCGTATGGCCGGAAGCCCAGTCGCCTCTTCTGAGCGATTCTCCGCAGACCATCGCGCTGCTTCACACGCTCGCCACCAGCACCCATGCTCCGGTCATCGCCGGCATGTTGGGCCAGGATGCTTCCGGCACATACAATTCAGCCGTCTTCACCGCGCCTGACGGTCAAATCCTCGGCCGTTACGACAAAATTCACCTCGTCCCCTTCGGCGAATACATCCCCTACCGCAAGTTCTTTTTCTTCGCCCACCAGCTCACCCAGCAGCTTGTCGACCTGCAGCGCGGCAAAACCCGCAATGTCTTTCGCTCCGACGGCCGTACGTTCGGTATCTTCATCTGCTATGAATCCATCTTCGCGGACGAAATTCGTCACTTCGCTCTGAATGGCGCACAGGTCTTCGTCAACGTCTCCGATGACGGCTGGTACGGCAACACCAGCGCCCCCTGGCAGCACTTGAACATGGCCCGCATGCGCGCCATTGAAAACCATCGCTGGATCCTGCTCGACACCAACAACGGCATCACCACCGTCATCGACCCCAAAGGACGCGTCACCTGGAGCGCTCCCCGCAACATCACAACCTCGCTCGTCGCCCGCTACGGATACGAACACAACCTCACCTTCTACACGCGCCACGGCGATGTCTTCGCTTACCTTTGTGGGATAATCAGTGTATGCGCGCTGTTGGTTTTCGCCCGAAAGCGCCGCTCAGTTTAATAAAGTCAGGTCCCTCCATCGTGTTGAACGATCTCGAATTCGCCTACGCTCCCGTGCGCGACAAAGTCCGCGACCTGCGGGAGTATCTTTGACGCACCCCGCCTCAAAACAGAATTAGCCGCCATCGAGCAAAAGCTCTCTGACCCGTCTCTCTGGTCGAACGCGCAGCTCTCCCAGCCCATCATGCGCGACCGCAAGCGCATTGAAGCGCAGCTTGCCAGCGATGCAGAATTGGAGCGCCGCACCTCCGACGTC
>JASHUR010000255.1 GCA_030039895.1 Acidobacteriaceae bacterium
AGCATCGCCTCTGAGCCCTGGAACACGGCAGACGGTGGTAACACGGACTTCCGCGCTCCCTACGTTGGGTACAGCCCGAACGCTGCCGACTTCAAAACCGCTGGTACTTCTGCTTACGACGCGCTTGAAACGCACCTTGAGAAGCGCCTCTCGCACAATTTCCAGGTGGGCGCCAGCTACACCTTTAGTCACACATATGACGAGCAGAGTGATATCGGTCTGTTCTTCACCGGAAGCAACCCGAACAATCTGCGTACATCCTATGCGCCGGCGGATTTCGACCGCACGCATGTATTCAGCACGAACTTCCAGGTAGAGGCTCCCAACTTCGCTCGACCCAATTCCGGGCTGTCCTACCTTGCCAATGACTGGCACCTGAACGGCATCGCAATTCTGCAGAGCGGCGAGCCCTACTCACTCTATGAGTTCTATGGTGCTGTCGGAAGCATCTACTTCGGCAACTACCCAACGTTGCTCAACCCTGTGCTGGGCATCAAGGATCCCTCGCATCCACACACCGCTCTTACTGGAAATAATGGAGCTTTCCGCGGTTCGGGTGGCAGCTTCATCCCTGCCATCGATCCCTCTCAGCTTGCCATCAATTACGTACAGCCTGGCCAGAAGGGAGTTCCGGTCTCGACCGGCAGCGACCCGCAGGACATCTACGAGACGGATTTTGTCCCGGGTCAGCGGAATATTTTCCGCCAAGCACCGCAGAAGCGCCTGGATCTCTCGCTTCGCAAGTCCATCCATATCAAGGAAAAATACGATCTCGAGTATCAGTTCAATGTCTTTAATGTGTTCAACACGACCAGCCTCGATATTCCACAGGACCAGACTCAAATTCGCCAGAACTATGCGTGTTCGAATTCTGCGTACCTGCAGGACGGCGGCGAATACAATAACTGCAGTCTCGGATATGTGAATTACGGCGAGATTGTTACGGCCAACAACCCAACCGACCAGCAATCGGCTTTGACCAACCTCGACCAGCTTCCGTACCACAACGGCACCGGCAAGGGAACGACCATCCCGACGACTCTGCCTACTGGTTTACTGTCATGCGAATCTGCGACAGTCAAGAATGGCTGCCCCAACAACGGCGCCAATTTCGGTTCTGTTACCGGGACCATCGGCGGTTCACGCGCGGTCACCATGGGGCTGAGCATTCAGTTCTGATTCTGGTGATTACCGGCTGTAATATTGAGGCGGCTGCTTGGCAGCCGCCTCAGCGTTTGTGCATACCGTGCACAGATTGCGGCTCAGGTTTTCAGTAAAATATGGAAGCGGCATTCTTACGTTACTGCCAATCCTGCATTGGGCAGGTAATCTCTATGACGATTGCAGACATTTAACTACCGGATAGATCTGTGAATGCGATAGCCCAGCAATGACCAGTCCCGAGAAGATTGAGCGTGTCTTAATTTACCGATTGGGCAGTCTGGGAGATACGGTTGTTGCCTTGCCCGCCTTGCATCTTGTGGCGCGCACATTTCCTACTGCAGCGCGTCTTCTATTGACCAATTTCCCGGTGCATTCGAAGGCGCCTGCGTCCTCAACAGTTTTGGCGAACTCGGGGCTGGTAGAGGGTTATATCAACTATCCGGCCGGTACTCGTAATGTCAGTCAATTGGCGGCACTGTGGTGGAAGATTCGAAGATTTCGGCCACAGGTACTGATTTATCTCGCCAAGTCTCGCGGGGAGAGGGCAGTCCGGCGGGACAGGTTATTTTTCAGGGCCTGCGGAATTTCCGATATCGTTGGCCTGCCGGTGGGAGACTTGGCGCAGCCTCTCTATCTGCCGGAGGTGGGAATGTGGGAGAGTGAGTCTGCGAGGCTGCTCAGAGCCGTGCGTGATCTCGGCGAATGCAGCATTGATGACAAGCGGAATTGGGACCTGAATCTCACCGACGCGGAGCAGGGCGCTGCCCGCGAGGCATTGGCACCGATCAATGGGAGGCCACTGCTTATATGCGGTCCCGGCACGAAAATGCAAGCCAAGGATTGGGGCAGAGAGAACTGGCGCGAGTTAGTTTCAAAATTAAGTCAGGCATTTCCGGAGCACGCGCTCGTATTCGTCGGCGCCCGGGAAGAAGCAGAGTATTGTGAATATGTGGCCACCGGATGGCACGGGTCAGCTGTCAATTGCTGTGGGCAAACGTCGCCCAGGGAGACAGCAGCGCTGTTCCATTATGCGGAGCTTTTTCTAGGCCCGGACAGTGGTCCGATGCACCTCGCTGCCGCCGCCGGCGTCCCGTGCGCAATCGCATTCGCGGCGCGCACCATGCCCGGCATCTGGTATCCGCATGGATTGGGAAACCGGGTGGTCTATCACAAGGTTGAATGTATGGGGTGCGATCTCGAGACCTGCATCGAGCAAAAGAAGAAATGTCTCACCTCCATCACCGTTGACGAGATGCTGTCGGCGGCGATGGAAGCATGGAGTTACGGAAGAAGGGAAAGGGCATCTTAGCCGATCAGCTATGTATATTGTCACAGGCGGGGCCGGATTCATCGGCAGCAATTTAGTTCATGAACTTAATCGGCAGGGAATTGAGAATATTCTTGTCGTCGATAACTTTGCGGATTCGCGGAAGCTTTTCAATCTGCATGGTGCGCGCTTCCATGACTACATGGATAAGCGTGAATTCCGCCGGGCGATGCAGGAGAATGCCGTAGGTATCCCCACAGTCGAGGCCATTTTTCACCAGGGGGCATGTTCCAACACGCTGGTGGATGATGGTCAGTACATGATGGACAATAACTTCAGCTATTCCAAAGACGTTCTACGCTATGCCCAGGGCCAGAGGGCTCCGCTGGTATACGCTTCCACAGCTGCCGTATACGGACTCAGTGGTCCGGGCCACTTCACGCCGATTCTGGAGAATGAAAAGCCACTCAACATATATGGATTCTCCAAGCTGGTTTTTGACCATCATGTGAGGAACGAGATAGCGAACGGCAGAATCTCAACGACTGTGGTGGGCCTTCGTTATTTCAACGTATACGGGCCCCGCGAAGGCCACAAAGACCGTATGGCCTCGGTGATCCATCACTTCACCAAACAAATTCGGGAAAAGGGCACGATACGTCTGTTCGAAGGCTCGGGAGGGTATGGAAACGGCGAACAGCGCAGGGATTTCGTCTACGTGCGCGATCTCGTGAGGCTCAACCTCTTTTTCGCACAGGTTGGCGATTACGCAACGGCGGGAGGGTCTGCGAGGAAGGTCTATCAGGGGGTCGCAAATGCGGGCACCGGTAAATCCCGAAGCTTCAAAGACGTGGCCAACGCGCTCATCAAGGTGCATGGTCCGGCAAAGATTGAATACGTCCCGTTCCCCGAAGACCTTCGAGCACGCTACCAGCACTTTACTGAGGCTGATCTGACAAGCCTGAGAGCGCTGGGGTGCGATTTTACCTTCACGCAGTTGGAAGACGGGGTACGCGAAACCTTCGCTTAAATGTTCGCGTGCTCCAGGCTTCAGCTGGCCGTTTAATTTCCACGCTCGTTTCTATAGCGGGAAATACCTATCGACAGCCTGAGCAAGCGACTCAGCTATTGCCTCGGCCATGGCTTCCGCCTCGACTCCACCGGGCTTGCGGGATCCCGGTTCGCCGGGGATGAAAATACTGGGAATGGCGAGACGCCGCGCGGCCTGGATATCGGATATGGAGTCGCCAATCAGGATACTGTTGGCACGGGAGGCATCCGGGAAGTCGCGAAATGCCTGCTCAAAGAGCCCGATTTCGGGCTTGCGGCATGAGCATTGAGCATTATCGTGCGGGCAAAAATAAAAAGCATCAACATGAGCCGAATAAGCCGCAAGATGCCGCTGCAGCTCGGTATGGATCAATCGCACATCATCCTCAGTGTAGAGCCCAAGGGCCACTCCACGCTGGTTCGTAACTACAATCACTTTGCGGCCTGATGCATTCAGCGCTGCGATGGCGCCTTCGGTTCCCGGCAACAGATGAAAATCGTGCCAAGTGCACACGTATTTTCCTTCAGGAGGCTTGCGGTTTATGACTCCATCGCGATCGAGAAACACATACTCAATGTGTCTGAATGTCTTGCGCGCGTGTTCCATGCGATGGATACCGACTATATTGTAATCGTAGAAACTATCTTGTAGTTTAAGTGGAGCCGTCCCTCAGCGAGTATGCCATCTCTTCCCGAACCAAAAGACGTCTTTGCCGACGCCATAGCTGAACATCAGTCAGTCGTTAGTTTGCTTGGGGAATTGCATCCGATTCTTGAGCGCATTGCGGTCAGGATGACAGAGACGATTCAGTCCGGCAGAAAGATTCTCTGGTGCGGTAATGGAGGCAGCGCTGCCGATTCCCAACATCTGGCTGCGGAGTTTGTAGGACGTTTTCGCAGGGAGCGTCGTGGACTACCCTCGATTGCTCTGACCACCGACACTTCCGTTCTCACTTCAATTGCAAACGACTACGGTTACGAAGATGTTTTTCGCCGGCAGGTGGAAGCGCATTGCCTTACAGGGGACATGTTGGTAGGCATCTCGACCTCCGGAATGAGCAAGAATGTATGCGCAGCCCTGCGTGCCGCGCGCGACCTGGGCGCATTTACGGTCGCGTTTACCGGGGCAGATGGCGGAATAGCCAGGACCATCGCGCATGCCACCCTGTGTATTCCATCAAAAAATACGGCCCGGATCCAGGAGTGTCATATCCTTTGTGGCCATGTGCTTTGTGACTGGATTGACAGGATTGTTTGCGGTGCTCAATCCGCGGAAACAGAGGAAACTGCCGGATGATCCCGAATCTACATCGGGTGATCGAGCTGGTGGAGCGCGACTGGCAGAGTGTTCACGCGCTTGTTGTAGGCGATGCAATGCTCGATTGTTATATCTGGGGCGATGTTGAGCGCATCTCACCTGAGGCCCCGGTTCCGATCGTTCGCATGATGCGCCGGACTCAACAGCCGGGCGGCGCCGCAAATGTGGCAATGAATGTCGTCGGCCTCGGCGCGAAAGCAACGCTTTTCGGCTTTTGCGGCGGTGACGCTGAGGGGGCCGAGCTAAGGTCTTGCCTTGCGAAAACCGGCGTTGATTCTGAATTGATCGTCATTGACAGCCACCCGACTACGACAAAGCAGAGAATTCTGGGCGGCGATCAGCAGATGTTGCGTCTGGATATGGAAAGAGCCGACAACTATCCGGATACCGCGTATGACGAGCTGATAGACAAGGTAAAGGCGGCGTTGCCAACCTCTGATGTGCTGGTGCTGTCGGACTATGCAAAGGGCGTTCTTTCCCATCACGTTTGCCAGGAACTGATCAGCAGTGCTCGTGTTCTTGGTAAGCCGGTATTGATTGATCCGAAACAGCGTGATTTCGGACGATATCGCGGCGCTACCACGATTTGCCCCAACCTGAGCGAGCTCTCCGCGGCAACCGGAGTCAGTGCCAAAGATCTAAACGCAATCCTTGCCGCAGGCCAAAAGCTGGTGCCGCAGCTCAATCTCGATTATCTGGCCGTGACATTGAGCGAAAAGGGAATCGCGGTACTTGGCGCGGACACGCAGACAATATTGCCGGCAGCGGCCAGGCAGGTATTCGATATCTCCGGCGCGGGAGACACCGTGATCGCTGTTCTAGCTCTGGCTCGCGCTTGCGGCCTTGATGCACAGGCATCCGCCGCCTTGGCCAATCTGGCTGCTGGAATCGTAGTAGGCAAGGTGGGAACGGTACCGGTAAGGCGCGACGAGTTGCTCGCCGCCTTGATGCCGGAAACTGAGCTCGATGCGCGGGAAAAGGTATTGCCCCTAAGCCAGCTTGTGATTCGCGTATCAGCCTGGCGAGCAGTGGGAGAAAAAATCGTCTTTACAAACGGGTGTTTCGACCTGCTGCACATTGGGCACATCACCCTTTTGGAGCAGGCGCGGCGGGAAGGTGACCGCCTCGTTGTGGCCATCAATAGTGATGCTTCTGTGCGGGAATTGAAAGGGGAGAGCCGTCCGATTGTTGGCGAGAATGAGCGTGCGCGGATCCTTGCTGCGCTCTCAGCGGTGGATGCAGTGGTGGTTTTTGGTGAGCAGACGCCTCTCCTCACTATCGAGTCCCTGAGGCCAGACGTTATTGTGAAAGGCGGCGACTATGATGAATCGACAGTTGTGGGAGCGATCGAGGTCCGGTCTTGGGGCGGCCGCGTCAAAATCATTCCGACGGTCGATGGATTTAGTACCACCGGACTGATTGCGAAGGCCGCAGGCCCCTCACGCTAATACGCAGTTGCTTTGTGCAAAATGCCGTCTTTCTGAAACATCTGCCGTATCCCGCGCAGAGCCTGGCGGGTCCGCTCCTCGTTCTCGATCAAAGAGAAACGGACGTGTCCGTCGCCATATTCTCCGAAGCCAATGCCGGGGCTTACCGCGACTTTGGCATCGCTGAGCAGCCGGGTAGAGAATTCGAGCGACCCCAGGTCTCTGTAAGGTTGGGGGATTGAGGCCCACACGAACATGGTTGCTCTGGGCAACGCCACTTCCCAACCCAGCTTGTTGAGTCCCTGTACCAGTACATCGCGGCGGCTGCGATAGTTGTCGCAAATCTCTGCGACACAGTCCTGGGGTCCCTCGAGAGCGAGAATGGATGCTACCTGGATCGGCGTGAATGTCCCATAGTCAAAATAGCTCTTGAGGCGCGCCAAGGCTGAGACCAGCTTTTCGTTCCCCACCATGAAGCCCACGCGCCAGCCCGGCATGTTGTAGCTTTTGGAGAGGGTAAAGAACTCTACAGCGATGTCCTTGGCACCCGGGACTTCCAGGACGGAGGGCGCACGGAACCCGTCGAAGACGATGTCCGCATAGGCCAAATCATGCACCAGCCAGATGCTGTGCTGCCGGCAAAGCCCGACCACCCGCTCAAAGAAGGTCAGATCGACACATTGCGTGGTGGGATTTGCCGGGAAGTTCAATATCAACATCTTGGGTTTTGGATACATGAGGGGGATGGCTTGTTCCAATTCACAAAGAAAGCTGTCAGTATCATGAATCGCGACGCTGCGAATGTTGGCGCCGGCAATCACCGGGCCATAGATATGAATGGGGTAGCTGGGGTTGGGGACCAACACAACATCCCCCTGGTCGAGCGTTGCCAGGCACAGATGGGCGATGCCCTCTTTGGAGCCGATTGTCACGATAGCTTCACTCTCGGGGTCGATTACGACTCCGTATCGCCGTTCGTACCAGTTGGCAATGGCTCGACGAAGACGCGGGATACCTTTGGAGAGCGAATACCGGTGGGTGTCCGGTTTTCGAGCAGCCTCAATCATTTTTTCCACAATATGTTGTGGAGTAGCTCCGTCCGGATTGCCCATGCCAAAGTCAATTATGTCCTCGCCATGTCGCCGTGCCGCAGCCTTGAGGTTGCCAGTGATATTGAATACATAGGGTGGAAGGCGCTTGATTCTTGAAAAATTTTCCACTCAGACCTCTGCTTTCTGGTTAATATATAACTTCCGGCGATAAGCAGGGCACACCTGTTGGGACGGCAGATCCCTCGCTGCCAGCGGCAAGCCTTTTCAGCCCCAGGGAGCGTTTCACGAAGGTAGTGAGCGTAAGTGGTCAGTGCTGACTTTCTTTACTTCCTCAATAATCGATTCAATCTGCCCGTTTTTTTGAGTAATGGCAACTTCGGAGTACATTCCGGAAAAGTCATCCCGTTCCGGCGGAACATCGCAGTCCTCTTCTTTTTCTCAGAGGAAAGCGCACGGGCTTTTGAGCGCAGGTGTATTAGCGCCGCTGCCCTCAGTGCTTAGTGACATGTTGGCTATTTTGTTGGCGTTGGCGTTTTCGCTGGCCTTCCGCCCCATCATTTTCGAGAAAGTGGTTCCGTTTGTTGGCCTGCATACTGAAATAGGCCATAAGCCGATGGGGTTGCTGTATCTTTGTGGCTTCATGATGGCCTACGCGCTGATTGCCCGCCGTTACGGTCTGTATGGTCAATTGATGAATTCAGCGAGCGGTGCGCACGAGCTGCGGATGACAGCACAGGCCTGCCTGACCGCAGGGATGCTTCTGTGTGGCGCCGTTTACATGACGCACTTTCTGTACATCTCACGGAGCCTGGTGGTTCTATTCACCTTTAGCGCGATAGTCATACTGTGCATTCGCCGGGTGATTTGGAGACAGCGCCGGTATCGGCTATACGAGCGTGGGTTATCGACCCGCCACGTCGTGATTCTGGGAACAAACCACCTGAGCTTTGCACTGGGGCGGCAAATTGAGAATCAGGCCCGCCTGGGCTACACCATGCGCGGTTACGTGCTGGCGCCGGATATCGCAGCCACGCCTTCGGCCCCCGGCGTGAATGTTCTTGGCAGGTTCGACGATTTGCAGACCATCGTGCGCAGGCACTTCATTGATGAAGTGGTGATCACGGAGTCGTGCCCGATGGACAATGTAATCCGTCTGCTAAAGGAAGCGCGGATTCTTGGGCTCGATATCAGGGCTGTTTCCGGCTACTATAACGACCTTGCGATGAATGCGGGAGTTGAATACCTGGGGGGCTTTCCTCTGGTTTCGCTGCATAGGAATACGCCGAGGACCATCTCGCTGGCGCTTAAGCGTGCTGGAGATTATGTGCTTTCGCTGCTGGGGCTTGTTCTGGTCAGTCCGGCCATGGTGGCAATTGCCATTGCAATCCGGCTGGAGAGTGAAGGCCCGATCTTCTACGTTTCAGACCGCATTGGGCGGCGCGGGCACGTCTTTCCCTGCTTTAAGTTTCGCACCATGGTCAAGAATGCGGAGCAGCTTAGGAAGCATCTGGATGCGCTGAACGAGCGGGACGGTGTGCTCTTCAAAGTCAGGAATGATCCGCGTATCACCAAAGTTGGACGCTTCCTGCGCAAGTACAGCCTCGATGAGCTGCCTCAATTCTTCAATGTCCTCCGCGGCGAGATGAGCCTGGTCGGTCCGCGTCCTCCGCTTGCCAGCGAGGTAGAAAAGTATGAACTTGAGCATCTGCGGCGGCTTGAAGTGCTGCCCGGGCTTACAGGGCTCTGGCAGGTGCGGGCGCGCCAGGACGCCTCGTTTGAGAAGT
>JASHUR010000256.1 GCA_030039895.1 Acidobacteriaceae bacterium
ATTCCCGCGGCGACGATCACCGGCTGCGCATACTTGTGCTTAAGGTCGCGGGTTGCGGATACGGTGACAAAAATAAGAATGAGAACGACCACGATGCCAACCGCGCTGCCCTCGGGGCCATAATCAAATCCCGTCAGCCAGGTGGGGCCAAGCGCTGTGCTGGAGATCACTGGCGAGAAGCGCAAGAGCCCGCTGAGTGGCAGCCCGAACAGCACTGCCATGCTTGCATTCCAGGCAAAGTGAATACCCCAGCCTGCCCACAAGGCGCGTGTCCTCAAATACGCGATGGAGAGAAGCCAGCCCATGAACATGGTCAGCAGCAGGCTCGCCGTCGAAGATCCCGGGTTCCCGATGAAAGGAATGGCGTACAGGAATGAAAGCAGCACCGTGGCAATCACCGGATTTGTAGCTTCTATCATTCGCTGAAACGGATAGCCGCGGAATGCAACTTCCTGCGCCAGTGCAGCAATCAACAAAGTTGCAAGGTCGAGCGGAATGAGCGCGAACTGACGCCATCCGATATAGAAGAATACAACCATCCCGCCAAAGATGACTATCATCAGCGCACAGGCAGTGACTCCTGCCCATCCAATCGCCGATCCTATGGCAAACTCACTTCGCCAGCCGGGGCGCCGATCGAGGCCCATGGCCTTCACGGGCTCTTCTTGCCGCTGCCCAACATAACCGAGGGCAGCAAATCCAACAACCAGCAGAAACAACAGAATCGAACGATCGACCAGATCGAACCATATCCCGGAGCTCAGACCGTGCGCGGCAATCACAGCAGTCTTTTTCGCCAGAACATAGTACACAGCGGCGATCATGAACCATGAAAACGAGCGAATACGGTGGGGCTGTCTGCCTCCATCGATGCGCGTATTGCGCACTGAATCAGTTTGGGGCAAATTCATGCGGTGTAGAACTGGGCTATGTTCCGGAATTTTTCGTAGCGCAGCTTGACCATTTCCTCGGTCGAAAGCGCCTTCAGCTCACTTAGATGCCATCGAAGCTTCTCTCGAAGCATCTCTGTTGCTTCACCAGCGTTTTCATGCGCGCCGCCGCTCGGCTCCGGCACGATATCGTCGACGCACCCAAAATGCTTCAGGTCAGGCGCCGTGGCCTTCAGAGCCGCCGCGGCCTGCGCCCGCTTCGATGCATCGCGCCACATGATTGCCGCACAGGACTCCGGCGAGATGACCGAGTAGATCGCCTTCTCCATGATCAGCACGCGATCGGCAACCGCCAGGGCCAGCGCTCCGCCGGAACCGCCCTCGCCGGTAATCGTGGCGACGGTAGGAATACGCAGCCGGGACATCTCGCGCAGATTGCGGGCAATGGCCTCTGCCTGGCCGCGCTCCTCAGCGCCCATTCCGGGATACGCCCCCATCAAATCTATGAAGGTAAAAACCGGACGGCTGAATTTTTCCGCCAGCTTCATCGCCCGCAGGGCCTTGCGGTAGCCGTCGGGATCGGGCATCCCAAAGCGGTGATGGACCTTCTCTTTCGTGGTGCGGCCCTTCACATTGCCGATCACCATGACCTCTTCGCCATCAAAGCGCGCCAAGGCACAGTACATGGCGGGATCATCGGCATATGCCCGGTCGCCGTGTATTTCGCTGCGGTCTGTAAAAATGCTCTCTATCAGGTCCATTGGATCGGGCCGCTGCGGGTGACGGGCAAGTTCTACGTTCGCCCATGCCGGCGATGCCGGTTCCTGCGGCGACTGATGCATCTCGTGTTCGGCCATACCTGCTTGATTGTATTGCAGGGGCTGGGGATTGACCATCCGTGATTCAGCATGGCACAACAGCGTGTGAGATCAGTGCGCTGATTCTTGATTCAGCAACGGGGCATAGCGGGCCCCCGCAAAAAGAATCATGCCGGAGAGTATCAACGCAAACAGGGTGACGCCGAGCCCCATCCGCAGACTGGTCGCATCTGATACTTTGCCGATCAACGTCGGCGAAATCGCGTCTCCCAGCACATGAATCACAAAAAGGTTCACGGAGATCGCCGTTGCGCGAATGGGCGCAGCAACCGAATTCACGATGGCCGCATTCAGCGGGCCGGTCCCGAGAAACAGGAAAAATTCCGCCACGAAAGCTGCGGGCAGGAAAGCAGAAGGCGGCCCGAAAAACACCACTGCGGCAGCGGGTATGGCAAGAATCGATCCCCACGCAGAGACAAGATACAGCGCGCGGTAATTCTTCTTTAGCCACAGCTGCCCAACCCATCCTCCTGCGATGGTTCCAAGCAGGCCATCGACCACCGTAAGCGCTCCCGTCACCGTCCCGGCCTTGGCAACTGACATGTGTGCGAAGCGCACAAAGAACGTTGGCAGAAATGTCGAGATGCCTCCCACCGCAAACGTCCACATGGCCAGACCCAGAGTGGCGCACCAGAAAGCGGCATTGGAGGAGAGCCCGCGAAGTGTGGCGCGGTTCAACGTGGGAGCAAGTAAATCCGCACTTCCCCGCTCCGGCTCGCGCACGAACAACCAGAAGCCAAGCGCGATCAGAACTCCAGGCAGCGCCGCGATAAAAAAGGGCATCCGCCAGCCAAAGTGCTGGCCAAGCACGCCGCCGGTGATGTATCCCAGCGCGCCACCCACGGGAATGGTCGCGTAGAAGATGCTGAGAATGCGGTTCCGGTCCCGCTCGGGATAGAAATCGGCCAGCAACGCAGGTGCGTAAATGCTGAAGGTCGCCTCGCCAATGCCCACAATCGCGTGGCGAATAAGCAGCGTCTCGTAGCTATGGACAGCGGCCGTATAGAGTGTCGCTGCGGACCAGATCAACGCTCCGGCAATGATGAGCGGCTTGCGCGGAAAACGGTCGCCAAGCCACCCGGTAATGGGTGCAGCGAACATGTAAGTGAAGAAAAAGGCCGTCGTCAGAAAACCAATCTGCGCGTCGTTAACGCCAAATTCCTTCTGCACCAGCGGCTGCACGCCCGGCAAAATATAGCGGTCGATAAAGTTGAAAAGATTCAGCGAGGTCAGCAGAAAGAGCGCGGTCCCGGCGGTGCGCGCCGCGCCGATTCGAGGATTGCGGGGAGTCGCCTCAGGTTCAACTTCCATGTGTGACTTTGAGAATACCAAGCAACGATGAATTTAGACCGCCGCGCTGCGTTGCTCAAAATCAGAGGGCCGCATCGGATCGGTGCGGCCCTCCTTTCCCGGCTCGGCCGGGGTTAGTTCACAGTCAGATTCACAGTTGTAGAAGCAGTCGTTGTTCCGCTGGTTCCGGTTACTGTAAGCACGTAGGCCCCTGCAGTTGTACCGGAGCTGCCACCGCCGCCTCCACCTCCGCCACCGCTGCTACCGCACCCGATGCCGAATCCGGTAATCCCGACAAAGAGCAGCACGATGAGCAGCGTGCGCCAGCTGCGCCGGCGGGCAGGAATCCCGAAGAAGAGCAACGCTGCAACAACGATTCCTCCACCAGCCTTTAAGAACTTATCAAGCGGGTATTGCACAGCTCCCGAAGTGGCCGCGGTTGTCGACACCGTCAGCGTTGAAGTTTGCGCACTGGTTCCCGTGATCGATACCGATGACGCTGAACAAGTAGGCAGATCAGTTGCGCCGGTCGGGCTGCTGGTGACGGAGCACGTAAAGTCGACGGTCCCGGTAAAGCCTCCCGCGGGTGTCACGGTGATCGGCGCAGTGTTACCAGTGGTCGCACCCGCACTGACCGTGAGGCTGACTGGGTTGGGAGTAAGGGTGAAGGTGCTCTTAGATATGGTCAGGTCGACTGTAGTCGTCTCTGTAGTCGACCCAGACTTGCCCGTAACCGTAATCGTATAGTCGCCGGTCGTGGTCGTAGAGGTCGTCGTAATCGTCATGCTCGAGCTAAGAGCGCTCGTACCGGTGATATCAACCGTTGCCGGGCTCAGGCTTAACGTCGGAGGGCTGGTAGCACCGCTTGGGCTGCTGGTCACCGCCGCGGTCAAAGCCACATTGCCGGTGAATCCATTCGATGGAGTCACACTCACACCCACCGTATTCCCCGTGGTCGCTCCGGGAGTGAGTGTAATGGTCGGTGAGGCGGTAATGCTGAAGCCCTGCGTAGGGGTCGTCGCTCCAGTTACATCCGCATCGATGCTGAGTGTGTGGACATACTTGCCCGTTGAATCGGTCCCGGTAACCAGAATGTTGTTCGACCCGTTCGTTGCCGACGAGCCGGCATTCAGCGTTAGCGTTGTGGTGGATGCGCCGCCGCTGAAGGTGTACGAAGTTGGGTTAAGCGAGCAGGTAATTCCCGCAGGAGCTTTACAGGTAAAGCTTACCGCGTTCGTAAACCCGTTGACCGGGGCCAGTTGAATCGTATCTGTTGCCGCCGCCCCCTCCGTTACCGGAACGATTGTAGTGTCCGGCACCATCGAGAAGTCAGAGAGCGGGTTGGAAAGCGGCGTAGTCAGCGTGATCGCGGACGGCGCATAGGTATTGTCCCCCAGATACTGGACGGTGATGGTGTTACTTCCCTGCAAGAGGCCTTGACTGTTCAGCACCGTCGAGAAGGTGGAAACATCGCCTGTTGTGGGAACACTGAGGCCTATCTCCTGCAGAATGTAGCCGCCAGCATAGACCAGGATGCCTCCGCCGGCATTTGAAGGTGCGGCATCGCCGCTCTTGCCGGTGACCGTACCACTCAGCGTTACATTCGTCGTTGGCGAAATGCTGCCCGTCAGCGTAGCAGCCGTGGTCGTGGCAACGCCTCCGACAGTCTGGATCGGGATGCTGCTTGAAGTGCTCGCCGCTGCGTAGTTCGAATCTCCGGAGTACGAAACAGTTACGTTATAAGTGCCCTGTGCGGTGTTGGCAGGAATTGTTATGGTGGCGATCCCCGCCGCAGAGGTCGTACTGTAATCCACACCGGGTGCCAAAGTTGCGCTGGTCGGCACACCTGAAGGGAACCCACTGATGGTTACGGTTCCAGTCGGCGCAGCTACAGGCACTGAATACCCAAGGTTATACGTGCTCTCGTTATTCAGGTTCGCGCTGTTCAATACCTGGATGGTCAACACGGTCTGCTGACCGCCAGGTAGAGCACCCGACTGCGTCGTAACCGCGGTGTACAGGTTCATCTGAGGCGTGTCTTTTGCGATAGTAAACGTGATCGCTGAAGCAGTAGACGCGTTGTAGCTGTTGTCGCCGGAGTAGCTCGCGGTTACGGAGTGCGAGCCGACCGCCCACGGCGCATTATATTCCGCGTCTCCTTCGGCGTTCACAACTGCCTTATTGATCGCGCTCGCGTTATCAGAGAAAGTTACCGTGCCGGTCGGTGCGGTAAATGTCGGACAGGTGCTGGACGCTCCTGTCTGGCAGTTTTCAAAGGCCGTCAGTTGCGTACTGGGTGCAACCTGCGCGCTGAGAATCAACTGTGTACCATATGGGATATTCGTTGCACCGGATGAGATGGCCGGTCCGTAGCCATAACCGGTCGCTACATCATCCACGCTGAAATAAATGCCGCTGGCTTCAGGGGACACGGTTATCTGTGCTTTGGCTGATTGCGCTGAGGCATCGGAGCCGTCCCCAGCATAGTTCGCCCACACATCGTATGTGCCTCCGGGCAAAGTACTCGTACTGAGTGAGAAGGCGCCGCTGCTCAAAGTCGCATAGCCTTGCGCCTGCTGTCCGGCTTCCGTGCTGCTGGTCTCAATGGCCACATCACCGGTTGGCGTTGAGCTCCCGCTTCCGGAAACGCTACCCGTGAATGTGACAGATTGACCATGAGTAAAACTTGCACCATCTGTCGGGGAAGTCAGGCTGACCGTACTGCTCGTAAACTTCACTTGATTCCAGTCGTTGATAAGAACATTGGCGTCAACCGAGCCGAGACCGGTGGCGCGATCATATCCTGTGCCTGCTGAATATCCTGACAGCTCGCCCTCAACTGCGGGACCAAGGTTGGGATCAGTCACCGAGATGGGGCTGGTTACGCTGTTGCAGTTCGGCGAAGTTGGCGAGTACGAGCAGGGCTCCGCGTTGGTCCCCACCGTCACGTCATGGAAGGCCGCCGGGAATTGTTTCGCCAGCGGATACAGCACCTCGTCTGCCTGCCCCTGCCGCCCATACTTCTGATTGACGAGCGCCATAATCCCGGCGAACGTCGGAGCTGCAGCGGAGGTTCCGCCAACTCCGCTGATCTGAACGAGATTACTTCCGGAAGCAGGCTGGCAGTCTGCGTCGACTGCACAAATGGGATAGTAGCTATAATTCAATCCGTCTGCAGCGAAAAGCGACACATCAGGAACGTCCCTGGCGCTATCGTTGGGTACGCCAGTGCCGGTCTGCCATGCAGGCTTTGGATATCCGGCTGTACACGCGCTATAGGCTCCCGTACTGGTATTTACCGTCCCCGTCGCACAATTGCTCGCGCCACCTCCACCACCGGCAATGGTTGTAGCCGTCGATCCTGAGATAGCCGTGTAGTAATTGACTATGTTCAGCCCGTACTGACTGTCGTTCCACGGCTGCTCGGGAACTGGGGTCTTGAGCGAAACGGTCGGATTTTGCGACGCGGTCGTATTCCAGTAGTTGGCAATGCTTGCGCCGCCGGTGGCGTAGTCGCTGTAATAAAAGTCGGTCCCGCCAACGGCAACGTCGTAGGGCGTAGAGGCAAACCCGTTCACAGCCAGACCGTTGACAGCATAATACTGCGTGTTGTCGTCATCGCATCCTGCCGAGCCGGAATCGCCGGACGAAACCATAACCGTAATTCCCTGCGCGGCCGCCTGCTCCCAAAGGTCATTCAGAAAGACATTGCTGCTGCCAATCTCTGCTTCGCAGGCGCCAAAGCTCAGCGACATCACGGGAGCCAGATTACCGAAAACCGCATGTTCCGCCGCCAGAACCAGGCCCGATTCAAGCGCCGTATCCGCACCAATCACAAGATCGATGGTTGCATCCGGAGCAACAGCGCCCGACCATTCCGTGTCGAGATAAGCCTCAACGGAGTCGTAGTTAGGGCCATCGGGATTATTGATTCCATCGACCCCGGGGTCATTCCCGTCAATGATCACCTGCGGCGGGTTCGCAGACAGCCCAAACAGAGTGCGAAACTGGTTGACCAGGTAAACGTTAATATTCGAGTCATTGATGATGGCAATCGTCTGCCCAGCGCCATTGAGACCCGACGAAGCTGATGGCAAATCGTACTGCACCGCAAAGTCGCTCGGAGCGAGAACGAAGGATACACCGGAGCTGGTGCCATAAGTCCACTCAGGAGTCGCCTGACCGGTCTTCACGTCATACTTCGCCTTGCCCAGATACCGTGCCTGCGACTTGATCGGGAAGTCATTCAGAGAGACGAACCCGCCAAATACTGGCGCCAGCGCCGAAGGTATCTCCGGATTGGCCGCATTGGCATAGTGAATCTGGCCATTGACCATGTACTTGTGAATCTGCGTATGAAATGCCGTTCGGAACTGCGCCACACTGCCCGACATTTCCAGAACCTGCCGCCCGGGATCGATCTTGCCGACGCTAAAGCCTTGCGACTCCAGCCATGCTTCGATCGTTGACACATCCTGGTCGGACGGACCGAACTCGGCACCGAACTGCGCCGGCGTAAGCCACTTGTGGTAGTTCGCCGAGCCGGGGGTAAGCTGCTCCTCGATCAACTGCTTCAGCGCCGCCTCCTGTGCCGCGCTGCGCTTGAACACAACCTGGATCCGGTTGAGCGGCATGCTGTCGGGCGCCGCGCCGCGGTCGTTGGCAGCAGTGGCCAACGGATGCACCGTCCCTTTGAGAACGACCAGAGAATTGTTGTCGATCGGCTGCGTAATCCTTGTCTTTACCAGCGTGGAAGTTGTCTGGGCCGATAGCAGAGCGGAAGGCAACACACTGACTATGGCTGATACGGCAATCAGAGGGGCAATTATGCGTAGAAATTTCGTGATCATGGCCATCCTGGAGTTGCGACTCCGTTAATTCGGTTCGCAACGCAATCATTAACTAGGTATGACAACCGGACAAAATTACCCCGTCCTTCAGTACGGTGCAATTGGCTTTGGTTGTATGAGAAGGCTCGAAGCGTGTCAAGCACATTCGTTGGAAGCAAAATGCGCACAATAGTCGACACGCGGAGGAAGGCGGGCATAAGTTGGCTGCGACCTGCTGGCAGCGATATAGACGCAATCTATAAGAATATGTTGCGGCCTAAGTTTAAAAATTTAATACGGCAAATTCTACCCCAGCGGATACCGCCCCAAATCGATGGCTGCACGCGCTACAACCCGGCCCAAAATTACCCCGTTCGCAGGCTCATGCTTGACGAGCCTGCGCAGGATGGCAAGTCCCATCCGCAACGTGTCCCCCTCCGCAACCGCGGCAATGGTCCGCCGGGCTGCATCTTCAATGGTTGAGAATGCGCCTTCCGCATAGAGCTGGGTCATGCTTCGGGCAAGCTCTGCCTTCGCGCCGCTCGCAGTCAGCTTGCGTGCGCGGGCCACAGCCGAGTCCAATGCATAGATTTCAAGAATCATGTCCGCCAATGCGGCCATAACCTCTTGTTGATCAGCAAGACCCGCCATGTACTTCTGGCTTGCCGCTCCTGCTGCAAAAAGAAACAGCTTTTTGGCATTGGCCAGCATTCGCGCTTCCCTTGCAAGGGGGTCGTTCGCGTTTTCATCCGGTGAAAATGAAGCTGGCGCCATCAGCTCATCCATCACTGCCTTGATGGCCGGCAGCAACGGAAGCTGCCCCGTCATCGCCCGCTTCATCGCAAAGCCGGCAATAATCAACCGGTTGATCTCGTTTGTACCCTCAAAAATGCGGTTGATGCGCGAATCCCGGTAAGCCCGCTCTGCTGGATACTCCTCAACGTATCCGTAACCCCCATAGATCTGCACCGTGTGGTCTACCACCACGTCCAGCATCTCGCTGCCCCACACCTTCAAAATGGAGCACTCAATCACATATTCCTCAATGCGCTTTTCGATCTCCCTGGCATCATCGGCTCCAGCCAAAGCCGCATCAATCGCGCCAATGGTCCTGTACGTCATTGACTCGCCAACATAAATACGCGTCGCCGCATCGGCAATCTTCTGCTGGATCAGTCCAAATTCTGTGATCGACTTGCCGAAGGCCTTGCGGTCGCGCGCATATTGAATCGCGTTTGCCAGCGAAGTGCGCGCACCTCCAATGCAGGCCGCACCCAGCTTGAATCGCCCAATGTTCAGAATGTTAAACGCAATATGGTGGCCCTTGTCCGGCTCGCCCAGAAGGTTCTCCGCGGGGATGCGGCAGTCGTT
>JASHUR010000257.1 GCA_030039895.1 Acidobacteriaceae bacterium
TGACCGCGATCGACAAGTTCCGACACGCGACTCAGCAAGCGTCCCTGTTCGCCCATATCCGGTGCTTGCCACATCGAGCGTGCAAACATGAACTCCCAATGGAGCGACGCAGACTTGCGTTTGAGCGGCACCACATCGAGCGTCTCGGGGTCGTCGATCAGACCGAGCTTTCCCTCGGGAGCCAGGACCTCGACCAACGGCGCAAAGTTCCGCGCGGTGGCCGTGAGACTGGCGATGTATTTCACCGGAGCCACGTGGAGTCCATTTACCTGCTCGGCCAGCGGTTTGGTGTGGTCGATCACGTAGTGAGCACCCATCTGCTTCACCCAATCCACAGTTTCCGGCCGCGACGCAGTCGCAACGATAGTCAAACCTGTGAGTCGACGGGCCAGTTGCACGAGAATCGAGCCCACGCCGCCTGCGGCTCCGCTGACCAGCAAAGACGCACCGCTTTCGCCTTCACGAACGCCAAACCGATCGAACAGCAATTCCCAGGCGGTAATGCTGGTCAGGGGCAGCGCAGCTGCCTCGGCAAAGCCGATTGATTTCGGCTTGCGTCCGACGAGCCGTTCATCCACGGCCTGGTATTCTGCGTTCGAGCCGGGACGATCCAACTCGCCTGCATAGTAGACCTCATCGCCCACACCGAAGCCGGTGACTTCGGCGCCTTTGCCTACAACCACACCCGCAGCATCCCAGCCAAGCACCCGCGGTGCGCCTGTATCGTCCGACGCCGAGCCCTGATGCCGCGCTCCCCGTACCTTTGTATCCACCGGATTGACCGAAACCGCCCGCACATTGACGAGCAAATCTCGAGGCCCGAACTCCGGCTGCGGCAATTCCAACTCCACCAGCGAGTCCTGGGCTTCGATCGGTAGCGGACGGGTGAATGCGATTGCTTTCATTGGTTCTCTCCAGTGTGGAACGGTGCTCAACTCGGATCGGAATCAAGTCTACCAGCCAAATTGTTCCCATAAGGATCATCAAGGACTAGCAGGCAACGAATCATTGAGCTTGTGTTTCGATAACGGGAAGCGCGCTTTGCCTTACCGGACTTCCAACTCAAAAAGCGCATCATCGCCCTGCCCAAACAGAAGATGCCCTCCCCGTAGGCCCGCGGGCACGCCCGCTCATGGCCCTACACACTCTCAATCCAGATGGTGCATCTCAAACCACACCGCCAGCCACACGCCTAGAATGGCGAGCAGTAGAAACAGGATGATGGCGTGCACAATCTCCCGGCGCTTCCATCGGATCTGTGCTACACGCCGCTTGTTTCCCTTGCCAAGAATCTTTGCCCCGGGCATAACCGCCTCTGCAAGCGAAAAAGCCGAAGCCGCTCATCAACGAGCGGCTCCGGCGTCGTGCACAGTTAGAAGTGGAATCCGACCTGAGCAGTCAGCGCGCGCGGAGTTACGTAGTGCGTGCCGCTGAATGTCGAGAGGAAGTTGTAGAGCGCGTACTTATTGGTAATGTTGATCGCAGTCAGCCGCAGGCTCCATTTATATTTGTCGCCATTGAACAGGTTGTCTTCGCCCAGTGACATATCAAATAAACTGCGCGGCGCGATACGCTGAGGATTGTGGTCGTTGTCTCCCGTATTCGGAGCAGGAATACTGAGCAGGCTTGACGAGTATTCGGATGCGGGGCAAGGCGTGGGCAGGGGAGTTGTTGGAGTTGCCTTCACTCCATTGCACATCAGTCCCGCCTGGAACTCTTGATCAGCCGTGAGGCTGCTAAGATCGATGGCCGGCGTCCCGTTAGGCAATGTCACCGAGAAGCCGGCACACGGTGTATTTGGGTTCTGAGAGGCCAACCCATAACACGGCGCGGCGCCTGCGACCAGCCCGCTGTCATAGCGCCAGTTGAAGCTGTACCAGGGAGCATGTCTCCACGGCAACTGATACTGCAGATGCGTCGTTTCGTTGAACCTCTCGTCGTGATCAATGCGGAAAGGATACCCGCTCTGCCCCACGGTCGCTCCAGCCCCAGCCACCTGCGGCGGGAAGAAGCGGGCCGCAACCGAAGAAGCCACAAAGTACGCACTCAGGCCGTGACTCGTCGGCATCTCGGCGCGCAGCGCAAACCCCGGAATCTTGGAGTTGTGCCAGTCAATCGGGAACGTGATCGGAGTATTGCCGAGCACGCTGAAGTCGAAGGCGTTGTGCGTGTACTTCCAGATGTACTCGCCGCCCACGATGAGATGACTCCCGAATGCCTGCTGCAGGCTGGCGTGGAACTCGTTGCGGTAGCCCGGCTCCAGTGTTCCTGTTACGCCCGGCGTGCAAAGCAGCAGCGGAGCGAGCACGCCATTCGCGCAGCCCTGACTCGAAAGCACCAGGTTCTCGTTGAATGGCGTCTCCAGAGTGCGGGCGTAAGAGATGCCGAGAATAGTGTTCGTCTGCTTGACGTTGTATGAGACTCCCAACCGCGGCTCCGTCTGGTTGGCGTCTGTAAGGCCGTTGTAGACGTCCTCCCGCAGTCCGAGGTTGGCCTGCCAGTTCCCCATTCTGAGTTGGTCTTGAGCATAGAGCGCTAGCTCCTTGACGTCCGTATGCCCGAAATAGAAGTAACTCGAACCGCCGCGCGTCAGGTCGTATGGCGCAAGCAGGGGCAGGTAGTCGGGATTCGGCGCGAGGGTTCCTGCGCATTGGGATGGATTGCTGTAGCCGGGGACGGGATTCCCACTGGCATCTACGCAGGGCGAGTTGTAGGTGTTGTCCACGACGCCCAGCGTGTCGCTCTCGCGCAGGAAGGTCTGGCCGTATTGCACGCCGATCTTGATGTTGTTAATCCCCTTCACATACGAGTAGTCCGCATGTGCAGCTGCATTCATCAGGCTGCGGATCTGTGAGATGGACGAAGTTTGCAGGTTCGGTGGCCCCAGATCAGCAAGAGGATTGCCGCTCGGAAAGTAGTTGTACAGGTCTTTTCTCACCCAGGCCCCCACGTTGAGCACCGAGTTGCTGCCGATGATCCGCGTGTAGCTCGGATAGATGTTGAAAGTCCCGATCTTCGAACGCTGGTCTGTATTGCCAACACTTTCGAAGACAGGATCGGCGGTAGTGCCGGTGCCCGGCACGACGTTCTGCACATTCAGGTTATCGAAGGCATTCGGCGTCTGGAACCACGAGCGGCTGTAGTTCAGGTCCAGATGCAGCGAATCGACCGGGGTCAGGGAATAGTCCGCATGATCGAAGAAGTTTTCCTCGTTGCCCTTGTCGTGGAAGACGGTAAACTCCGGTGGATCCAGGAAGCGCCCGGTGTTGAGGCCGTCGATTTCGACGAAGTTGCCCCAGGTCTTACCGCCGTAGCTGAGATCGATGCTCCCGCTGGCCGAACCGAATGACCCATAGGACGACGTAATGCTGCCTGTAGGAGTCGTGATCCCCTGCCCTGAACGAGTCGTGGCAACAATCACCAGACTCGTCTTGTCTCCGTACTCAGCAGGCGGAGCGCCCTCGAACACTTCGATCGATTGGATCGCGTCTGACGGTATTTGGTTCGAAAAGACCTTGCTCTGCTGGTCCGTGATCGACTGGCCGTCGATTGAGAATGAGTTGGAGGCATGGTCGCCCATCCCGTGAAATAGGCCGTTGGAATCAGCCGAGACCCCGGGAGTAGTCAGCGTCACCAGCGAACTGAGTGAGGATGACTGGCTCTCAAGTGGAACCTTCTGAAACATGCCGCGGTCCACATCCGTGTGAAAGTTAGGGGTGTTCTCGATAAGGTCCTCGCCGCTCACTGTAACGGTGGTTGTGGCGGGACCTACACTCAGGCTGTTCTTAAGCGTGACTGTCACGTTTGAGCTTACGTTCACGTCCTGCATGATGGGCGCGAAGCCCTTGGCCGAGATGACCATGTGATAGGGATTGAACGGCACGTTGAAGAAGTTGTACTTACCTGCGTTGTCCGTAACCGCAGTGCGACTGTATCCGCTGACGGGATTGATGATGGTGACCTTTGCGCCGGGAATGACCGCGCCGGAAGTGTCGGTTACAGTGCCGACTATGGTGCCTGCGCTGCCAATGGCCTGGGCAAAAACGAATGAAGATGTGGCCGCCTGCATAAAGAATGCAAGCAGAAGAGCGATGACGCCTCGCACGACTGTGCGCATGAAACGACCTCCATAAAATGGGCTGAATTGTGAGGTGGGTCTGCTTGGAGCGTCTCGTCAATTGGGATGACGGCCAGCGTCCCGGTGATTCGGGAAACCGGATCGCCGCAGGAAATATGCCTTACGGCCCCTTCTCAGAGAAAAGACCGGAACAGGCAATCGCAGCGCGACAAACCCAATGGAAAAGATGCTCAGGCGAAGATGGATTCAGCCGGTGGAGGCCGGCAGTCGAGCCGGAAAAAGAAGCTGCGAGGCGGCAGTTGAAGCACAGGCTCCGGCGAAAGGTGCTCGACCGGCTGGCTCGAGATATCGAGCGTAATAAGTGCTACAACCTGAACCGCCTGATGCGCCGTTACGCAAAGCGCGCAATCGGGATCGATGTGCCCGGAAGGGTGGCTGTGCGCGGCCTGCACAACCCCGATCATCATCACCAGCGCCACGCAGACAATTCCCACCAGGGCAACCATGGCGGAGCGCGCACGCGGTCTTGATGACAGCAATCGCATCATTCTTGACTATAGCATTAACACACAGTCACCTTATGGAGCATTCCCGCCTCAGCCGTTACCATCCTGCAGAATCCACTAACGGTCGCCCTTCACGCGCAATACAAATCGCTGCCTGCGCTAGACTAATCCGCAAGCGCCGCCTGGTATTCACGGCTCTGCTTTTATCTGTTGTTCTCTAACGGAGCAACTACTATGCGGTCACTTCTCTCCGCCGCCACACTCACTCTTCTCGCAATCCTCATCGCCTCCAGCCCTTCGCAAGCCCGCGCCCAGCAGCATCT
>JASHUR010000258.1 GCA_030039895.1 Acidobacteriaceae bacterium
GGGGATGCGGCTGATGGTTCCGTGGAGCACGGATGCGGAGTTGAAGGCGGCGGCGAAAGACGGAGTGGGGAGGAATCCTTATATAAGGTTGCGGACGCAGCTGGAGGAACTGGCACCGACGGTGCAGAAAAACGCGGACGACTTTGCCGCGTTTGCGCTGAGCGTGGAGGCAATGGGGATGGCGGTAGCGCGCGTGAATGCGGTAGCAGGCGCGGCACAGATCGGCGGGATGGATGAGGCGGCTGCGGCGGGACTGATTGCGCAGATTGCACAGCGGGATGCGGGGCTGGTGAAGAAGCTGACGGCGGATTGGGATGAGGGGCGTCCGGCAGATGCGGCGGCGAAGACGGAGTTGCTGGCGGAACTGCATCCTAAAGATGAGTTGCTGTATGCGTGGGGCAAGGCGGCGGCGTATTCGGCGGAGCTGGCGAATGATCCGCGCAAGTTTTATGGAATTGTGACGGGAGTGCGATGAAGGTTTATACGGAATATCTGGTGTTTGAGACGAAGAAGCGGCGGGAGATGGTGCACATCACGGACGTGGTTGAAGAGATTGTGCGCAAGAGCGGGGTGAAGGACGGGCTGTGTTTTGTTTCTCCGATGCATATAACAGCCGCGGTGTACGTGAACGACCTGGAAGGCGGGCTGATTGAGGACATCTGGAAGTGGCTGGAGGAGCTGGCTCCGGCGCGGGGGGACTACAAGCACCACCTGACGGGCGAGGACAACGGCGACGCACATTTGAAGTCTCTGCTGCTACATCATGAGACGACGCTGCCGGTGACGAACGGCAAGCTGGATCTGGGGACGTGGCAGCGGGTGTTCTATGCAGAGTTTGACGGGCAGAGGCGGAAACGAGTGATTGTGAAGGTGCTCGGAGATTCCGCGCCCGGCGACACGCGCTCCCCGCGGTCCTGATGAGGAAATCGTAGGCGCTTCAGTTGGTTGCGCGAGCAGGGTACGGGCATGCATCGAATGTAGTGCAAGTCAGATAGAATGGACAGGCCATGAGCACAGTGACCATCAGCCGTGACTGGGTTGGGCGCGTCATCGACGGGCGGTTTCGCCTGCTGGAGTGGCTGGGTGGAAGTGAGAGCAGCGGTGTGTTCCTGACAGAGCTGGACGGGCCGGAGCCGCAGAAGGCTGCGATCAAGGTGATTCTGGCGGATTACGCGAAAGCGCAGGAGTGGATGGTGAGCTGGGCGGAGGCGGCGAAGCTTTCGCATCCTCACCTGATGCCGTTGCTGGATTCGGGCCGGACGCAGGTGGATACGACCGGGGTGGCCTATTCGGTGACGGAGTATGCCGATGAGGTGCTGGCGGATGTTTTGCGGGAGCGTCCACTTGGGCCGGAAGAAGTGAAGCAGATGCTGGTGCCGTTGCTGGATGCGCTGTTCTACCTGCACGGCAAGCGCTATGTGCACGGGCATCTGAGTCCCTCGAACGTGCTAGTGGTGCAGAACCAACTCAAGCTTTCAACCGATGAGTTGCAGGTGACGGGCGAGCCTCGCAGGTGGTTCCGGGCACTCACGCTGTATGACGCGCCGGAGGTCTGGGACGGGAACATGACGGCAGCGGCAGATGTATGGTCGCTGGGAATGACGCTGGCGGAGGCGCTGTCGCTGCGTACTCCGGAGTGGGAACGCGAGAGCGGCAAGGAGCCTGCGGTTCCGGCGGGGATTCCGCAGCCGTTTGCACGGATGGTGCGGGAGTGCCTGAAGTTGAATCCGGCAGAGCGGTGCACGCTGGCGGATTTGAACAAGGCGCGGTTTGAGCGTATCCGCGGGGAAGATGAGCCGCTGGAAAGGCGCAGAAGCGCGAGGTCGGAACTGGAGGACCGCGAGGAGCACGAGGGCAGACGGCGCGGGCTGATTCTGGCCGGCGCGGCGGTGGTGGTGCTGCTGGCGATTTTTGCGGTGGTGCACTGGTGGCCGGGGAGTAGTCCGGCGAAGACGCAGACGCCGGGAGAGGCGGCTGCTTCGAGCGCGGGCGTGGCTGGTGCGGTAGAGGCGGGCCCGCCGCCCGCAGAGCCTGCGAAGCGCGAGAAGAGAAAGCGCGAGCATGCGGCGGCGAAACAGGAGATCCCGAAGCCGCAGGCGGAGGTTCCGGAGACGGCGAATACGCAGAGTGAGAATTCTGCAGCGGTTAGCACGGCAGGCGCGACGGGCAATGCGGTGCAGCGAGTGATGCCGCAGCCGTCGGACAGTGCGCTGCATACGATTCACGGGACGGTGAGGGTGCGGGTGAAGCTGGCGGTGGACGCGAGCGGGAACGTAGCGGATGCGACGTTTGCGGATGCAGGACCGAGCCAGTACTTTGCGCGTCTGGCGATGGATGCGGCGCGGAAGTGGCGGTTTGCTGCGGGCGCGGCGGGTGAGCGGGTGGTGGAGTTTGATTTTCGGCGGACAGGTGTTGAAGCGCGGGTGGAGTAGGGCGGCGCAGGGCGATTGCGGGTTAGCTGGTTAGAACTTTTTCGAGCGACTCCAGGTTTGAACGCTCGCCCATGACGATAAGGAAATCGCCAGCAGAGATTTCAAAGTCAGCCGGAGGGTTGAAGACGGTATCGCCCGCGTGTTTGTGGACGGCGAGGACGATGACGCCGGAGCTGCGCAGGTCGAGCAGGCTGCCAAGGGGCTTGCTGGTGAATCCAGCCCTGGGGGCGACGCAGAGCTGCTCCATGGTGACCTTGGGACCGATGTTGCTGCGGGCGAAGTCCATCAACTCGACGACGTGCGGGCGGAGGAGTGCGTCGGCGAGCTGGCGTCCGGCCATGGCGTAAGGCGTGAATACGGTGTCGGCTCCGGCGCGGCGCAGCTTTTCTCCGGCTTCTTCTTCCGAGACGCGGGTGACCACGGTGAGCTTGGGGTTGAGGGCCTTGGCGGAGAGGATGATGAAGAGGTTTTCGGCGTCCGAGGGCAGGGCGGCGATGAGTCCTTTTGCGCAAAGGACGCCGGCTTCGCGAAGGGTGTTGTCCTGCGTGGCGTCGGCGAGAACGGCGAGCATGCCAGCCTTCATGGCATTGGTAACGCGCTGCTCACTGCGGTCGATGACGAGGAAGGGCGCGCTCATCCGTTGAAATTCATACGAGGCGTTCCGGCCTACGCGGCCGAAGCCGCAGACGATGAAGTGGTCCTGCAGGTTGTGGATCATACGTTTTGTCCTGCGCTTGCCGTAGCGGTCCTGTAGTTCAAGTTCGATGATAGTTTGCGTCATGGCTCCGAGGGCGAGGAACATGGCGCTGACGCCGAAGATGATGAGGAAGGAGTTAAAGACGCGTCCGGCATGGCTGAGGGGCCGGACCTCCTGGTAGCCGACGGTGGTGATGGTGGTGAGGGTCATGTAGAAGGCGTCGAACCAGGGGTAGTGCTCGATGAGGACGAACCCGACGGTGCCGATGAGCAGCGTGAAGCACAGGAGTCCGACGGTGAGGAGGATGCGCCGGACGAGGCGGGTGGGCATGGAGGCGTCTCCGTAACGATGCGGGAGTTCGGCTGATGTTTCGCGCTGCCAGCGTGGGGGTGAACGGGAGTCTATTATAGGCGGGCGCTGAAGGATGAGGCAGCGATTGGAGGTGCTTCGGGCGGGTATCGGGGGCGGCTCGCTCCGCCTATCCGGCTCCGCGAGTGCCTGCGGCAGCAAGGTGTGGCCTTTCAGGCCAGACTTCAGGTTTCGAATATTGCGGGGTCGTTTCGTCTGGCGACTCCACTCCGGCCTACCGGCAGTAAGGTAGCTCCTTCGGAGCGGCCCATTTTCCCCGGGCTAAAGCCCGGGGCTTCTACCTAGCGCTCGCTAGCGCGAGGCCTAGGGCACCCCGGATTCCTTCTACCTATTGGAAAAGAATCGTTAGATTCTGCTGTTCTGGCTCAGCAAGTATTCGATTCAAGAGATCGCTACCCTTGACCTCTTCGTACCGGGAGGCCAGCCGCTCTCTGAGCCGAAACAGCCGACGATTCGTCTGTCTGACTAGCTGCGTGTAAGTTGCGATTTCAATCTCGGCTCGGTCTCCTATACTCAGTCGACGCTGGACTTTGTCTGAGACAGAGTGCCCAATGACAAAGACTCGAAAATTTGGCTTTGCTTCGATGAGACTGCTGCCGAGAAAATCTTGGACGTAATCCGAAGCCTGGTTCATGTGTGCTCTCGTAATCACGGCAGCACCGCGTTTTAGTTCTAGTAACAATACGCGGCTCATTTTAGGGAGTGACGATTCATCGAACTCCTCAGTTGCAACACCCGAGAGCGTGGCGTCCCCAAGCACAATTATGTCTGCACGTTTACGTGGATTCTCAATCTCTCCACTGGATATGCGCTTCTTGAATATCTCGCGCATCGCTGTGGTCAGGGTTACGTTAGAGACATATTCAGGGGTGTCAAATTCGAGACCGAACAGCCACCTAGATTCTGTAATTAGTGGATGGAGGGCATGAAGCTCGTCGGCCTTCGAATCGGCAGATAGCTTCTCGATTGCTTCAGCAACTTTCAGGCGACGGTCTAGCTCATCCAAGACGGTCAGCGCATCGCGAATTGTCCAGTCGCTCAGGAGACGGTCTAGCCCAGCGATATCTTCTTCAGAGAGGCGAGCGATTTTCTCAAGGAGAGATGCCCCGGTTCGGGATTTCTCAAGTTCGATCACACCTCTCACAGCGGCTGACAAGCTTTCAACTGGAATGGAGGGTTGAGTTCTGGTAACAGATTCAACGAAGTCAGTTACGTCTAACTTTGCAGACGGCCTTAAGTCCCTAATTTGTGAGGCGTGCTCTCTCAGAGCTGCTTCTGCAGTATCTTGGACGCGTTCTTCGGAAATCTTTAAGAAGACTTCTTGAACA
>JASHUR010000259.1 GCA_030039895.1 Acidobacteriaceae bacterium
TTCAGCATCGCATCCAGCAGAAACGCCGTTGTCGTCTTGCCGTTGGTGCCTGTCACACCGCTCAGTGCCAGCGCGCGCTCCGGATGAAAAAAGAAGCTCGCACTCACCCCCGCCAGCGCCTTGCGCCCATGCGCAACCTCAACCACGGCCAATTCCGGATGCAGCCGCACTGCCTCCTCGAACGAAGCTGCGGAGTCTGTGACGACCGCAACTGCGCCCGCTTCAATGGCCTTTTCAATGTACCGGTTCCCGTCCGTCGACTCGCCCCGCATCGCCACAAACAGCGAACCCGGCTTCACGCGCCGCGAGTCATACTCCACGCCCGCAACCTCGGCGTCTCCGCCGGCACGGCGCACATACTCCACTCCCCGCAGAACCTCGTCAACGCGCATCACAAGCAGGCTCACTCGATTGGATTGTATCGATTGCGCCGTATTCGGCAATACGAGGTCAGTCTAAGTCCAAGTCCTCGTCCCACGACCAGCGGGAGCGGCAATCGCCATCAGTGCGCCGGCGGCGGCCGAACGCCGCGTCCGCCTGGACGGCCAGTCCTGGCGAACACCCTAGCGCCCGAACTGCACCACCACGCTGGTACCAGCAGGAACCATGGTCCCCGCCGCCGGAACCTGTTGCCGTGCAATCCCCGAACCTACCAGCTGCACTCCCAGCCCCGCGGCTCCCGCCCTTTCGATGACGGTTCGCACCGGCTCTCCGATGAATGTCGGAACCGCGACACGCCTGCCCGAGTTCAACACCACGCCGTTTCTGGACTCCGCCGGTTGTGCCGTCCCTACAGGCGCAGGCTCAGTCTTGGAAGCCTTGTCCGTCATCGCTTGCTTCTGCATCACAGGCGCAGCTTGTTCTTTGGCCACCTCTGCCGGCACATCTTGTCCACTCGTGTCCTCGTCGGACTTCTCCTCAGCTTCTGATACCGGCAACAGTCCTGCCGCAGTCGTCTTCTGCCGCAGCGGATCGTCCGCAGGCAGATGATTCACCTCGTCAAACAATGAGTCCAGGTCATCCAGGTGTTGCTCAGGCCCGTCGTCTTCTTCTACCGGAGCCTTCTCAATCGCCGCCATCTCCTGCGTCGTCTTCAGCGGCTCGTCGTGCGGTACACCCAGGTACTCAAGAATCTGCTGCGCCAGCTCATGAAAGACGGGCGCGCTCGCGTCCGTCCCATAGTGATATTTGTACGCAGGCGAATCCATCACAATCGCAATCGTGATCGCGGGATCATTCACCGGCGCGAACCCCACAAACGACGCAACATACTTCGTCTTCGAATACGTATGCGTGCGCGGATCAATCTTCTCAGCCGTACCCGTCTTGCCCGCCGCGCTATAGCCATTCAACTGCGCTGGAATCCCCGTACCGTGCTCCACCACGTCTTCCATCATCTTCCGCATCTCGGCCGCGGTCAGCGTCGAGATCACCCGGTGCGCGCCCTCCGGCAATGGGTCCGGAAGCTCACCCTCAGGGTGGAAGGCCGCCGGAACCAGGTGCCCGTCCGACTCGTCCTGCGAATCCTGCATCAGGATATGCGGCGGTAAATACACCCCGCCGTTCGCAACCGTCGAGGCCATCGTGACCACCTGCAGCGGCGTCACTCCAATCTCCTGCCCCATCGGGATCGACCCGATCGTCGTCGGATTCCACCTTCTCGGCGGCTTCAGCAGGCCGCGCGTTTCACCCGGCAGTTCAATCCCGCTCCGCTGCCCAAATCCAAAGGCCCGGATGTACTGGTAAAAGCGGTCCTTGCCCAGCCGCTCCCCAAGTTCAATCGCCGCCACATCGCTTGACTGCTCCAGCGCCTGCGTCGCAGTCAGCACGTTGCCGTGCGCTGCTTCATAGCGGATCGCATCGTGGTCGTCATGCACAATGCGCCCCGCCACATCGATATGCCCGCCCAGCGTCGGAATCATCGACTCCGGCGTAATGAGATGCTCCTGCAACGCTGCCGAATAGGGCACAATCTTGAAAACTGAACCCGGCTCATACACATCGCTCACCGCCCGGTCGCGCAGCAGGCTGGCCTCCGTATGCCGGTAATCATTCGGATTGAACGTCGGCCGCATCGCCATCGCCAGAATCTGCCCGGTATGCGGGTCCTGCACAATAATCGTGCCGTGCTCCGCATGGGTCCGCTTCATGTTCTCTTCGAGCGCCCGCTCCGCCATGAACTGGATGTTCTGGTCAATCGTCAGCACCATGTTTTCGCCCGGCATCGGATCGCGCTCCGTGCTCCCCAGCACGTGCCGCCGCGCATCCACCGCCGTCAGCATTCTTCCCGGCTCGCCGCGCAGTTCTTTGTTGAACTCCGCTTCCAGCCCGCCCAGCCCGTTATCGTCAATGCCCACGTAGCCCAGTACCTGCGCCAGCATGTCATTGTCCGGATAAAACCGCTTGAACTCCTTCTGGAAGTAAACGCCCTTCAGCTTCAGCGCCTTCACCTGATTAACGACTGCCGGAGTCTGCTTCCGCGCAACCCACGCAAAATCGCGCGAAGCGTACAGGCGGCGCAAAATCCTGTGCTGGGTCGTGTAGCTGTCAAGGGGGTCCGTGTGGACAATCTTTGCCAGCTCAGTCGCTACAGCGCGTTTGTCTCGAATCTCCGACGGAACCGCATAGATCGAGTCCACCAGCACCGTCATTGCCAGCGCATGCAGGTCTCGGTCATACAGAATTCCCCGCCGTGGAGCAACCTCAAAACTATGCTCCTGTTGACGCGCAGCTTCTTCCACGTAGTAGTGGTGCCTGAAGACCTGCAGCCACACTAAGCGGACGCAGATCGTACTCACCCAAAAAACCAGCAGCGCCAGAACGACAAACACGCGGAAGCGCCGCATCGGCGTTACCACGCCGGGGTCAGAGATGTATTGGGAAACATTCGGGGAGAACGAAAGACGCTTCACCGCTGCGCTGTTCCCCCTCGAAAGAATTCAGACAGATCGAACCAAAATATCTCAATGCATCGAAGGCAGCAGCGGATGTGTCTCCGCCAGAACCGGCCCGTTCGAATCAAGCGATGCGTCAGGCCGGACCACTTGTCCGGGCGCCGGAATCGTCAGACCCAGCTCCCGTGACAGCGCATCGATCCTTGCCGGATCGCTCAGCTGCGCCTCGGTCAGCCGCAGCTGCCGGTTCTGCTCCTGCAATTGCTGCAACTGCGCCTTCTCTGACTCAATCTTGTATCCGTACTCGATCCCGCTCAGGTGCTGCAATCCATACATCATGATCAGCCCGAACAGCACCGCCATCACGCACGCAAAGGTGCGCATCTCCTTTGCCCGTACCGGATCGGGCGCCTTTACCAGCCGCGAATTATCGAACCGCTTGGCAAACAGCACCTCGGGCGTCGGTCCGCGTCGCGCGCCCATCTGCGCCGCCATCCGGATGCGGTTCCGCTCGGCCGCCCTCTCGGCAGCCCGGCCGGAATCCCGGCCGCCGTACCCCAGCATCTCCTGCGCTCCGATCACCTGTGTCGCCATAGTCTCTTCTCCCAATTGCCTGCTGCCACATCACTTCAATTCCCCCCACACGACCGGGCCAGGGCCGCTGATTTGGGGGAGGGGGAACTTACGTGGGTTTCGTCTTGCAATTTCGCCTTGTTTTTACTGCGGCAGGACGACCCCGGCCCGACCTTCAACCGGCAACCTCTCGCCCTTTGCCTATTGGCTGTTGCGTATTGGCTTTTGGCTATTGGCTGCCTTCTTTCTCTCCGCTGCCCGCAGCTTCGCGCTGCGTGCCCGCGGATTGCGATCCGTCTCCTCCGCCTCCGCCGTCACCGGCTTCCGCGTCAACACTTCATACACTCCCTGCTGCGCTCCCTCGCGCAGCGCGTCCTTGGCACGCCGGTCTTCCAGAGAATGAAAGCTGATCACTACCAGCCTTCCGCCCGGCTTCAACAATCCCGGGGCTGCCTTCAGCAGCGCGTCTATCTCCTCCAACTCGGCATTTACGTAAATTCGAAGCGCCTGAAAGGTCCGCGTTGCCGGGTGAATCCTTTCACCTTTCATCGCCGGGGCCGCAGCCGCTACCACTCTGGCTAGTTCTGCCGTAGTCGTGAACGGCCGGGCCCTGACAATGGCTCTGGCGATTCTCCGCGACCTCCTTTCCTCTCCGAATTCGTAAATCACATCGGCGAGCTCTTTTTCGCCCATGTGGTTTACCACCTGTGCGGCGGTTAGCCCTCCCCTCGGATTCATTCGCATATCCAGAGGTCCTTCCGCCTGAAAACTGAATCCTCTCTGTGCCTCGTCAAAGTGCATTGAGCTTGCGCCGAAGTCCGCCAGCAGCCCATCTATGCTGCCCGGCTCAATCAGCTCCGCCGCATGCGAAAACTCCACGTCGTGGAAGACCACCTCCGGCATCGCTGGGCCCAGCTCCTTGCCCAGTGCCTTCAGCTTCTCCCTGGCCATCGCCATTGCGGCTGGGTCGCGGTCAAAGCAGATCAATCTGCCACCCGCGCCAACCAGCCTTGCAATGGCGCTCGCATGCCCTGCATAACCCAGCGTCGCGTCCACATATACGCCGCCGGGCCGCACATTCAGGAATCGGATCGCCTGTTGTAAAAGAACCGGCACATGTCGCTCACGCTCGCTCATGTGCTCCCCCTCGGGGGTTTGCTACAAACCAAATCCAGCCAGTGTCCGCTCATCCTCATCCGTCAACGGATTCGCGTCCATATTCGCGACAAACGCCTCGCGGTTTGCCACTTCCAGATAAGTCTGGTTTCCGAACACCACCACATCCGCCACCAGGCTCGCCGTCTCGCGCAGGATCTGCGGCAGCAATATCCGCCCCTGCGCATCCATCTCCGCCTCAGCGCCGAAATAGTTGTAACGGTCCATCAGCTTCCTCTTCGCCCGGTCGAAATTGGGAATCTCAGCCAGCTTCTGCTCAACCTTCTCCCATTCCGCAATCGGATAAACCTCGGCTACCCGCCCATCCCGCGACGTGATGTAAAAGCGGCCGTTGTACTGCTCATCAATCCGGCGCTTGAACTCCGCCGGCAGCTTGAGCCGTCCTTTCTCATCCACTCGAGTTGGGTGGTTCCCACGAAACATTGCTTTCCGTCCTGGTCAAAAATTCCCGCCGCTCTGCCATATACTTCCACTATCGGCAAAAATCGGCTTGAATTCACCTAATTTGCTCCACTTTTGACCACTTCCACCCACATCCTAACTTGGTATTCGAACGAACTCCAAGTGGAAAAATTGAGGATTTATAAGGAAGTTCCAGCGCCGTCAGGCCAAAACAGGAATCAGAACCAAAAAGTCAATGCAGACGTAGCATCTCCGGAAGTAACCACTACATATAGTGTTTATTCCCTTGGTTCCACATCTGCCTTCGCCCCTTGCAAGATTTCCTCGCTCGCGGTAGGCGAAAATTTAGCAAAGATGTACGCCTGCCACCAGCACTTCCGCCTTGAAAAGAACCCTGCAAGCAACGGCTCCCTCTATATCTTTGCAGCACTCACGCACAGAAACTCTCATGCGCGCCCCACACTAGCCTACTACCGGCTGTCATTCTCGCCGGACGACCGGTACCTCATCTGTAAATGGAACGCCAGGTACGCCACCACCGCCACATTGATCAGCGTAATCGCCAACCGTACCCAGGTCACATGTCGCGACAGGCTATAGAACTCCAGCGGCAGAAAGAACGCAGATACCGCCAGCGTCACAAACTCCGCCCACATCTTCCGCAGAATCAGCCCCACGCCTTCCAGCAGGTCCAGCGCTGCATGCGCGAATGCAACCGCGCTGATCTCCTTCCATCGATGCGGGCTGATCAGCGCTACATCGTTCAACAACAGGCTTGCGAATCGCCCCTCTGGATCGAACTTCAACCCGATCACCAGCTTCGTCAGCTCGTCCACCACGCCATGCTCCAGCAGGCGAATCACACCCACACCGAGCAGGATGAACAGCAGCGCCTCAACCAGCTTTAGGGCGCCAATCACCTCCAGCCAGCGGTCGAACGCGGAAACATGGGCGTGGCTCTTCTTTACCTGGGTAGACATCGTGGGTATAGATACAGCATATATGCCCTAACAGTTCCCGAACCCGTTTCTACCCGTGCGCCCGCTTGACTACCAATTCCGTTGAGCGATTTGTAATACCTGAAAGTACGAACTTGATCTGCATACTTGCGGTCAGTCGTGGGCTTACTTTAGGGCGATTGCTGCCGCCTTCAGGAATGTCGGCAAAACGGTTCCTCAACCGGCGTCAATACACGGAATTCAAATTGTTCTGTAGAAAGATCAGATCGCCAGCAGTGCCTTGCGCCGCGTCTTCAGATACGGCGTTAGTCTCTCAAGCGCCGCCTCTACGCTCACACCGTTCGCCGCCCGCAGCTGGTCCACCTTGCCGTGCTCTACAAAGTGGTCCGGCCACCCAATCCTTACCACCGGAACATCCAGCCCCATCTCATTCAGCGCCTCCAGCACTGCGCTGCCAAACCCGCCCATCAGCACGCTGTCCTCAAACGTAACCATCACGGATACTTTTTTCGCATACGCCGCCAGCATCTCGCGGTCCAGCGGCTTCACAAAGCGCGGATTGATCACCGCCGCCGCTTGCCCCTGCTCTTCCAGTCGGTTTGCCAGCTCCACCGCCATCGGCAACAGCGAACCGAGCCCCCAGATTGCCACTCCGTCGCCATCGCGAACAACTTTGGCCTTCCCAATCGGCAGCGCCGCAGGCTGCGCCTTCACCGCAACCCCCGGTCCCGTCCCGCGCGGATATCGCACCGCCGACGGCCCCTCATGCAGCATTGCCGTGTAAAGCATGTCCGCCAGTTCATCCT